>PKWO01000172.1 GCA_003132085.1 Oxalobacteraceae bacterium
GATTTCTTTCCCGGCCCCTGATAAACGAGAGCTTTCATGAATGATACTCCTGTGGTTGTGAATCGATTGCAAGTTGCACCTTGTCGAACCGCCCGACTATCCAAAATTCCGGCCGATTTTCGCGCAGTCCGCCGAGATGAAATTAATGGGCGTTAACGATAACTATTTCATTAACTCCGGTCTGTGCGATGACGCACATAGTGATAGGGAATTTGCAATGAGCACTATGTTAGTTCGCGTACAAGCGAAGCCGATAAATTGGAACTGGCATTTTCCGTTTTCGCCGATGTAGCACGACTTTGATGTAAAATCTGATTCCCCCTATCGGAGTGTAAAAATGACGAACCGGCGAAATAGAGAAGTGCTCATGGCGTTCCTGATTGCGAGCGTCGCAACCGCTTCGCACTCCGAACCAAATATAGAAACGTCACGAGGTGCGCTGCTTTACTCGACGCATTGTATTGCCTGCCATACGGCAAATGTTCATTGGCGCGACAAACGCATCGTGACGGATTGGGAAAGTCTGAATAATCAGGTCCGCCGATGGCAAGAGTATATAGACCTTGGCTGGAGCGAAAATGACGTCGCTGAGGTGTCTTACTATCTTAATGCGGTGTACTATCACCTCCCCTCCGCGAACGCAAAGGAAATCGCGCTGAAGAAGTGAGGAACATAGTCACATCTTTTTTACCGCAAGGCTTCCCACAACATAGGCCGGCCAATATTATTGTAATGGCGCGCTCAGGGGAAAACAGTTGTAAGCGAATGTAATACACGTCAACAAGATCCGTTCACAAGTCGTTTTTTGCTCAGGCCCCAAGAAATATCCTGGGTAAAACTAGACAAGATGAAGGAATCAACATGAACAAGTTAATCGCTACTCTGATCGCCGGCTTATTTGCAACGGCTGCTTTTGCTCAAACACCGGCTTCAACAACTGCAACTGCTTCTGTTGCGCAAACTCCGGCTGTTTCCAAGGCTGCCGCAAAGGAAGTGAAGACCGACGCCAAGACAACTGCAACAGAAGCGAAGACCGATGCAAAGGCAGACGCTAAGGTTGCGGGCGCCAAGCAAGATGCGACGGTAACGAAGGCGAAGGCTCATCGTAAGGCAGCTAAATCCAAGGCCAAAGCCAAGGCAAGCGTTACTGAAGCCAAGGTGGACGCAAAGGCTGATGCAGCAAAATAATTGATCGCTCGGCATAGAAGGCAGACAGGTTCGCCCTGTCTGTTTTTAATGCAGCCGCCATATATCGGCCCCCGTCTAGACCTTGTTGCGTTTAATTGTGTTGAAGCCTTATCGCTCTATTGGCTTCGAAAGCGGGTCGAAAGTATTTCCTGCGGGAGACGTAATCCGCACACTCACTGCATATCGCGCGAGGAAGCCATGACAACGCGATATCTATTAGCCCCTCAAGCGACAGCTTCCACACCGCCTGGTAGTGCGGCCGAATTGGCCACACGGTTGAGACCCTCGATGTCGTGAATTTTCAAATACTTTTGTTGCACGCTGATCAATCCCTGTTGCTGAAATTTTGATAATGTCCGGCTTACCGTTTCGAGCTTCACGCCAAGGTAACTGCCGATCTCCTCACGCGTCATGCGCAAATTGAACTCGGTTGCGGCATAGCCACGGATGACGAGGCGATGCGAAAGATTGAGCAGAAAGGCGGCGATGCGCTCTTCGGCGCGCATGCCGCCAAGCAGCATCATCATGCCACGGGCGTGCGTGAGTTCCCGGCTCATCATCTTATGGAACTGGTGTTGCAGAGTGAGTATATGACTCGCCACCTCTTCAAAGCTGGCGAAAGAGATGACGCACACTTCACTATCTTCGAGCGCTACTGAATACAGCTGGTGCGTGTCAGTTTCGATACCGTCCATACCGATGATCTCGCCGACCATCTGGAAGCCGGTAACCTGTTCGCGCCCATCCTCGAAGATCGCATAGGTCTTGAAAAATCCGCTACGCACCACGTAAAGCGATTTGAAGGTATCGCCCGCGCGGTAAAGGCTTTCATCTCGTTCTACACGGTGACGTGTATGCACCAATCTATTGAAGCAGTCAATCTCTCGTTCCTCCATCCCACCAGGCAGGCAAGCCCGGCGCAAATTGCATTCCGAGCAACGTGCAGGGAAACTAGTTATATCCCGGCGCGACATGCGGGAGCAGCCGGCTCCGACCTGATTCTTTCGCAACGTCAGGTTGACAACAACAGGTGTTTCCATGGTCGCGTTTCTTTCGAGTTAATCGCACAAATGTTCATGCAGAGGCGGTGAAATTGCGGAATACCCTCACACTTTGATACGCAACGCCTTCAATTTGTTCTCATGCCGGCAGCGCATTTTACTTACGCCTTAGCTTATTGTGCGTTAGCACATAACTGTTGGAAATACAGTAATATGAGTATTCTCGCTACCGGTATTTCGGTAGTCCGGTGCGCCAACAAATCTTAGCCGACCATTCCTGGTCCATCAGGTCGGTTCGACCGGGATCAGCCGACGCCAATGACGGTCGTCAGGTTGGGGCGAGTCCGCTATGAATTGCGTACCTGGTGAGTTCGGCGACGCTGTGCATGTTGAGTTTGCGCATGATGTTGCGTCGATGCACTTCCACCGTGGACGCCGCGATGTGCAGTTGCTCGGCAATCTGCGCCGAGGTACATCCCTCCGCCACCAGTTGCAGCACTTGGCGCTCCCTGGCGCCAAGTTGCGTGGATAGCATACCTTGGCCGCCATCGCCGAACAGGGCTCCCGCTACCACGTTTGCGACATCGGGGCAAAAGTAGTTGCGGTTTTGCCGCACTGCATTGATCGCTCGCAGCAACTCATCGCCGGCCTCGGCCTTGGTGACATAAGCTGNNAAGCGCCGGCGCGCATCATGTCCAAGACAAAACGCTGATCGGAATAGGCGGAGAGCGCGATCACCTTGATACCGGGATTGGCGGCGAGTAGGCAGCGTGTCGTTTCGATGCCGTTCATGCCCGGCATGCCAATGTCCATGCAAACGATATCGGGCGAGCTTTCTTGCGCCAGGTTAACGACCTCAAGCCCATTACCGGTTTCCGCGACTACTACCAAGTCAGGTATCTTTTCCAGTAGACTGCGTAGCGCGTCGCGAAACATCTGGTGGTCGTCGGCAAGCAGGATTCGGAGTTTCATTGCGATTCATCCTAAATTATTACTTCAATCCGCGTTCCCTGACCGGGGCGCGACTCAATAACGAACCGACCGCCTGAAAGCTCGATCATTTCCCGCATGTTGAGCAAGCCCAATCCATTAATCTGCTCAACCTTTTCCAACATCTGCAGATCGAACCCGTTGCCATCATCAGCTATGGTCAACGTGATCGGTCGCGCGCCGCTGCTCAACGCGACTGCGATCGATCCGGCGTTGGCATGCTTGACGCAATTCGTCAACGCTTCCTGGTAAATTCGGAAAAGCAAAGACTCCAGAGCAGGCTCCAGCCTGTGCTGGCCGTTCGTGCAATCGACCCGAACCGCGATCCCATTTCGCCTGGCAAACTGTTGTGCGTAGCTCTCCAACGCCGCGGCCAGGCCGGCATAATCCAGCACTGGCGGGCGCAGCTCGGTGCAGATTTCCCGCAGGCTGGCGTCCGTATCGTCGACTAACGCTTGCGTGTCCTCAAGTCGCTCAGTCCTCTCCTTGGACTGCGCCGGCGACAGACGCCCGATGATGGCCAGGTTAATCCTGATTGCGGCCAGATTCGGACTAGTGCGGTCGTGCAGCTCTCCGGAAAATCGCCGCTTTGACTCTTCTTGCACCGCCAGCACGCGCTGCGAAGCCTGTTCCAGCCGCTTCGCGTAAGCAGCCAGCTCAAGTTCCAGCTTCGAACGTTCGCGCACCCGCTCGCTGACGTCGCGGATAATCACCTGAATGAAACGCTCGTCGCCATCATCAATCACCGCCGCGCCCACTTCGACCGGAAATCTGCTGCCGTCCTTGTGGCAATGCCAGGTTTGGTACGGCAATGCGCTGTGTTGCATCAATCTTTGTATGATATCCGGTGCCTCTTCCCGCGCTTGCGCCGGCCTCAAATCGATCGCCCGCATGCCTAGCAATTCCTCGCGCGTATAGCCATAAGTGCGGGCGCAGCCGTCGCTGACCTCAAGGATGCGCGTATTCGAGTCGAGCATCATGACGCAGTCGTTGGCGTGCTTCATCAGCGACTCAATGCGCCGGAGCAATTGCTCTCCCATTAATTGCGCGGTTTTGCGTTCGGTAATGTCGCGTAGATTGACCATGATGAGCCGCCGTCCGCCTGTCTCAACCAGACAGGTATTGACTTCAACCGCAACCTGGATACCATCTTTCTTGCGAAAGCTCCACTCGCATGCCAATCTAAGCTCGCCATGCAAAATATCCGTGATGTTTTCCGTTGCGAGTTGCATATCTCTGTCCATCAGCTCGCCGTATGTCATCGCCAGCAGCTCGTCGCGTTCGTATCCCAGCATCCGGCAGATACTGGAATTGACCTCCCGAATATGTAAATCGCCGGGGTCAAACAGAACCACGCCATCGGACGATTGCTGCAACACTGTGCTAAAAAAATCGCGCTCGGTCTTGAGTTGCGCTTCGCGTTCACCCAAAGTAATCAGTAATTGGTTGAAACCGCCAACCAAC
>PKWO01000058.1 GCA_003132085.1 Oxalobacteraceae bacterium
TCCTGCCGCTGCGCGGCAAGGTCTTGAATGTGGAAAAAGCCCGCTTTGAAAAGATGCTGTCTTCCGAGCAGATCACCACGCTGATCGCCACGCTCGGCACCAGCATCGGCGCCGACGAATTCAACATCGAGAAGCTGCGCTATCACCGCATCATCATCATGACCGATGCCGACGTCGACGGCGCCCACATCCGCACGCTGCTGCTGACGCTGCTGTACCGCCAGATGCCGCAACTAGTCGAGCGCGGCCACATCTACATCGCGCAACCGCCGCTTTACAAGGTCAAGCATGGCCGCGACGAGCGCTACCTGAAGGACGACCTGGAAGAAGCCAGCTACATGATGCAGATCGCGCTGAACGAAGCCGTGCTGATTCCGCAGGAAGGGGCCGAGCCGATCGGCGGCGACGCACTGGCCGAACTGGTGCGCCAATACAACACCGCCAACGCCATCATCATGCGCCTGACCCGCGCAATAGATACCGCAGCCCTCTCCGCCATCATGACCGGCGTGACGCTCAACCTGGAAACCATCGCCGCCGCCGAACAATCGGCCGTGGCCATGGCCGCCGCGATCAATGACCCCGCGGTGCAAGTGATAGTCAGATCCGACGAATTGTCGGACAAGCACATGCTGCGCATCAACCGCCTGTTCCACGGCAACATCAAGGTCAGCGTGATCGACGCCGACTTCGTCAGCGGCCCCGACTACACGGTGCTTTCCGCCGCCGCCGCCACCTTCAAGGGTTTGATCGGCCCCGGTGCGCTGGTGCGCCGAGGCGCCGGCGAAAAAGCCCGGGAACTCGGCATCGTCGATTTCCACCAAGCGATGAACTGGCTGCGCGAAGAAGCCGAACGCAGCGTCTACAAGCAACGCTACAAAGGACTGGGCGAAATGAACCCATCGCAACTATGGGAAACCACGATGGACCCGACAGTGCGCCGCTTGCTGCGCGTGCAGATTGAAGACGCGATCGCCGCGGATCAGATTTTTACGACGCTGATGGGGGATGATGTGGAACCACGGCGGGCGTTTATTGAGTTGAATGCTTTGCAGGCGGGGAATATTGACGTTTGATGTTGTCGGGTGACACGGAAAGTGAAAACTGTGTCAAGTTAGTGAAAAAGTAGTGTCACAGATAATGAAATAATTGTAAGAAGTGAGAAAGCCAACCGATTCGGTTGGCTTTCTCGTTCAAAGAGCGTTGGATTAAGAAGTTATGAGATTAGGGCAATTTGAATTGTTTTCGGCTGTGGATTATGAAATTTGCATACATAATACTTTTGGTAGCGCCGAATACTATTCGTCCTCCTTTAAGTTTTTCATGATCTCCTTGTAGATAGTAACAGGCATTTTATTGACCACTAAAGCGCCATGCATTCCTGTTTTTTTTGCGGCAAGGACGGTAGAGTTCTTTTGTGACGTTTGAAGGGTGCGCCCTTTCGTCGGATTGCTTTCCTTCACGTGTCCTAGCGCCTTCTTTTTTGCATCCTTAACGGAACCGCCCGCAACAATCATTTCCAAAATGTGAGGATGATCATCGGTTTGAACGTACACTCTGTATAGATCCATTTTCTTTCCCTTGACTGTTGTATTTCGATGCGCGTCTCACTTCAGCTTTGTCTTCGCATTAAAATATACGCTTTTCAGGACCAAGTGGGCAGTTTCTTGAGTGTCTACACGCAACAATTACCCATTAATAACAACGATGAATAAATGGATTAATCGAGTCTTCAACGAAGATGCGGTAGATGGTCTAGCCCGCATACAAAATGGTTCAATTGATTTAATTCTAGCCGACCCACCTTATTGCCTCGGCAAAGACTATGGTAATGATTCCGACAAACTGGACTCAAGCGCTTATTTGCAGTGGATGGAGAGTTGGATTGATGCTGCCCTCCCGAAACTGAAACAAAATGGAAGTCTTTTTATTTTCTTGACGTGGCGATTTTCGCCGGAAATTTTTGTCATGCTCAAACAACGCATGACGATGATGAATGAAATCATTTGGGACAGGCGAGTCCCATCAATGGGGGGGAGCACACGCAGCTTCACGTCTGTACACGACACTATCGGCTTTTTTGTAAATGGGAAAGGGTATTATTTCGATCTTGATTCGGTCCGAATTCCATATGATGCGGAAACAAAAAAGGCTCGATCACGTTCAATATTTGTCGGCGCAAAGTGGTTGGAAATAGGATACAACCCAAAGGATTTATGGAGCGTCTCTCGTCTTCACAAGATTCATCCAGAGCGCGCCGATCACCCCACCCAAAAGCCATTGGAAATAATTGAACGTATGGTGAAAGTTGGCTGCCCGCCTGGAGGCATAATTCTTGATCCATTTATGGGAAGTGGTACCACCGCAGTCGCTGCAAGACGATGGGGGCGCAATTTCGTTGGATTTGAATTGAACGCGGAATATTGCGATATTATCGCTAGTCGTTTGGCTTCGCATGAAGCACATTTGGCTACCCAGAATAACCAACCGTCTGAACCGATTCGGGCCAAATCCAATGAAAACACCAAAGAAAATAAAAGGCGACAAAAGGAAGCCGCTTGATGAAGGCCAACAGCAGGCTGTTTAAATTATTATGTTGTGCTTTTGCATTGGGCTAAATGCGGAAAAGGTGGTCTTTTTGGGAAAATTCCAGAATGTTAACAGCCATGCAAAAAATTCTGTTTCATGTGTTCTCCCCAATCACGGCGATCTAACGGCAAAAAGTTACCCTTTCCAAATTTCGTCGGGTGGGACGCGTTCTGTTCTGCCCGAGCGCATATTTGCCATACCCCAATTTTGCAGGCGCTTATTTTGGTGATATTCCGTCAGATACTCTTCTCTGGGCGGACCGATCGATAATTCGGGACCGATCGGCGGTGTGACCTGACCGGGTATTTTCGGACCACGGATAATTTGAGAAGATAGCTCCTTGCGAAAGTGAGGGGGCAATGAAGAAGAGTCGATATAGTGAAGAGCAAATCGTGCGGATCTTGCGGGAAGCCGATAAAGATCCGGTTGCAGAAGTTGCCAAGCGGCATGGTGTGAGCGAGGGTAATCCCCCCATTTTTGG
>PKWO01000435.1 GCA_003132085.1 Oxalobacteraceae bacterium
GCGGCCACGTATTCTGCCGGCAACTGGGCGCGCAATTTGCGCAATCCGGCCCGCAACAGCCCGTCGCCGACGTCGCCTACCAGTGCATCGAAAGCGGTATGCCAACCTTCTATGGCGGCCAGCAGCGGGCGCCGAATATCGCCTTCCAGATCAAGGTGCGGTCTGGCCGCTTTGGCAATCAGGTAGAGCCGCGCCAACGGCCCGTCGGCCAGCAGGGTCTGGACCCGCACATCCGTGGCTCCCGCCAAGTTGCGCACCCCTTGCGCCAATGTATCCGCCAAGTTTGCGCTATAACGTTCGCGCGGCATGTAGACCAACACGTTCAGGTGGCGCCCGTACACGTCACGCCGCGCAAATATCTTGGCGCGCGGCTGCTTGTACAGCGCCACCACGGTGCTGCATACCTGCGCCAGCCATTCAGGCGACGCCTCCAGAACTTCGGTGCGCGGCAACGACTCCAGGATTTCGAGGAACTTTTCTGCGCGGAACCCTTCGTGCCGAACACCGGCCAGATTCAATACCTGCTTGATGCGACCGCGCGCAAACGGCAACTGCGCCAGCGGCGTGGCGGCGGCAACCCCGGAAAACAAACCAACGAAGCAATGTTCACCGAGAATTTTGCCATCTGCAGCCATGTCGCGCACACCGATGAAATCCAGTTGCTGATCGCGGTGCAGCGTCGACTGCGCATCCGCCTTGACTACCGACAATGCATGCGGACGATTGGCCAGCGTTTCATAATCTTCAGGAATGCCGGCCAGGCAAGTGTCATAGACGGGATGGCTGGTATCGCGCAATACGCCGATCCGGCTGGGAAGGTCGCGCACCAGTTTTCGCTCGCCCGGCACGACACGGTAATACGCGTAGCCAAACGGTTCCAGGCCGCCGCGCCCGGCCCATTCCAAAAACGCCGCGACCTCTTCTCCATCGGACAAAACCGCTGCCGCGCTTTTCGCCACCGCGGATATTTTTTCAACTACCGCAGCCGCATCGCGGTGCACCGCGGCGGCATCGGCAGCAGCCATGCGGATAGCGTCGACCAAGGCCGACAACTCATCTGCGGCCAGCTCTTCCGACAACAGACACAACACATACGATTCCAGCGGGTCTTGGCCGGTGTCGGCGCGCTCGACATGGGTAACGCGACCATCGTCCGCCCGCCGCACCGACAACACCGCATTCAACACGGCGCGCGACGCGATGCGCATCCGACGCAGCGCCATGACGATCGAATCAACCAGGAACGGCATGTCGGGATTGACGATCAACAAGGCGGTGGCATGGGCGCCGCGTCCATCGGCGTAACGCAATGCGCCGATCCGGCATCCGGCAGACGTTCCCTGAACCACCTCCGAGAACCCTTGCCACAAGACTGAGGCGAGGCTTTCCGGCGTCGTGTCCGCCAGATCTTCTTCCTCGAGCGACGCCACCCAAGCCTTGATGACCGCCGATACTTGCGATTGATCGTTTACGGCGGACGGTCCCGCTCCGGCCAGCGCTAGATCCAGCGTCTGCTTGCGCAAGTCCTCTGTTTGTTGTTTCATACGTTTCTCCAATTTGATGAAGTGTGCTCCATCATGTAAATAATTTCTTCCAAATGCACGTCACGTATTTAGGTGGGCGCGGCACAGACGCGGGTAAGCATCTATGGGAATACAGGAAAACCCCTGGCAGAAGTTTTGAGGGACACACGAACAAGGCCGTTTTTATCCGGTAAAGATACCCTCTTTTCCACCGTATTTAATTTGCAATTTGGCCCAAAAACGCGCGAATGCGTTCGTTGCGCGTATTCCCGAAGAATGCCTCCGGCGGCGCTTCCTCCAAAATTTGACCGGCCTCGAAAAAAATCACCCGATCCGACACTTCCCGCGCAAAACCCATTTCGTGAGTCACCACGATCATCGTCATGCCGGAGCGCGCGAGATCCTTCATCACATCCAGCACTTCCTTGATCATTTCGGGATCGAGGGCGCTGGTCGGCTCATCGAACAGCATCACCTTGGGCTGCATCGCCAGCGAACGCGCAATCGCCACCCGTTGTTGCTGTCCTCCGGAAAGCTGGTGCGGATACTTATGCACATGGGCGGATAGCCCGACCTTGGCCAGCAGCGCCATTGCCGCCTCATTGGCTTGAGCGCGCGAGAGCTTGCGTACACGGCGCGGCGCCAGCGTGATATTGTCCAGCACGGTCAAGTGCGGAAACAAGTTAAAACTCTGAAATACCATGCCGACTTCCCGTCGAACCGCATCAATGTGTTTGAGATCGGCGTTCAACTCGATGCCGTCGATCACAATGCGGCCGCTGTCGTGCGACTCCAACCGATTCAACATGCGTAAGAAAGTTGATTTTCCCGACCCCGATGCCCCGATGATGACTGCGACTTCACCCTGGTAAAACGAGGTCGACACGTCTTTGATCACGTGAAACGCGCCGAAATGCTTGTTGACCTTCTCGGCGACAATCAAGGGCGCACGCTCGGGACTCTGTTCAAGACTTCCGGAAATGCCGGCTGTAGGTTCCGTCATATTCACTGATTCTCCTTAATGATGATGCTCGACGTCCAGTTGCCTCTCAATAGCACCCGATATTTGCGTCAATATGCTGGTAAGAATCAGGTAAATGGACGCTGTGGTGAGAAGAACGGGAATCGGTTCAAAGGTTGCTGCTTGAATGCGATTGCCGATGTTGAGCAGTTCCACCACCCCGATCGCATAAGCGAGGCTGGAATCCTTCAGCAACGACACGATATTGTTGACCAGCGGCGGTAGCGCAATACGAAAACTTTGCGGGAAAATGACATCGCGAAAAGTCTGAATCGGACTCAAACCCAACGAACGCGCGGCTTCGGTCTGACCTTTGTGGACGGCAAGGATACCCGCGCGGATCGCTTCCGCGTTATATGCGCCTGCGTTCAAGGCCAGCGCAACCACCGCTGAATAAAAGTCGGACAATTTCATCGGGACCAATTCGGGCAGCGCATAGAACACGAACAACACCTGCACCAACAAGGGCGTGCCCCGTATAGCCCACACGTAGGTGTTGGCTAACCAGCGCACCGGCGGCAACGTGGACAATTTTCCGAGCGCAGCGACAACGCCTATCATAATGCCGATCAGACCGGATATGATCGTCAGTTCCACGGTTACCTTGGCGCCGTCGGCGAACTGTACTGCGGCCGGGCCGATAGGATCCGGCATCCAGCTAAGTGGAATCGCCAACAACCAGAGAAAACAGACCAGCCCGGTCAACGCAATGGCAATCGCCACCGCGCTACGCCGTTCACGCGACCAGGATCGCGGCAAAAATGCAAATGCTGCTTTCAAACCTCTGCTCCTCGTAATTCGTATTTAATCGTATTTAAAAAATCAGTGGCAACGAACGTCTTCTTTGAAATACTTCTCAGAGATGGATTTATAGGTGCCGTCCGCCATCAAATCAACCATCGCCTTGTTGACCGCGTTAGCCAGCGGTATGTTGCCTTTTTTTACTGCGCCGGCGATTCTTTCGACAAACAGGTAGTCACCCTGTTTCATCCCGGAGTTCGGATTGGCTTCCAATGCGGCCTTGATCGTAAAACGGTCGGTTACCCACGCATCGACGCGCCCGGTGAGCAACGCCGACTGCGCGTCTGAATTCTGCGGGAAATTCTTGACGTCCTTGACACCAGGGATTTTCCTGACGTTTTCCATGTAGGTAGTGCCGGTTTGCACGGCGATCACTTTACCGACCAGGGACTTGATAGTGGAAATACCCGGTTCTTTCGCGACGATCACACCGCCGCTGCAATATTGCGGGTTGGTAAAAGTGACCGCTTTAGCGCGTTCGTCGGTAATACCGAAGGATGCCATCACCAAATCCCAGCGATCCTGACGCAGGCCGACCAGCAAGGAGTCGAATGCCAGCGCTTTCCACTCAATCTTGAGCCCCATCTTTTTCGCGATGGCTTCTGCAAGTTCGACCTCAAAACCCGTCAGCTTATCACCCTGATAATAATTGAACGGAGGAAAAGCGCCTTCGGTGGCGACGATGATTTTACCGTCCGCCTTGATTTCCTCCAAAGTGCGTGCTTGCGCAGCTACCGCGAAAACCAGTCCGGCAACGATCGCCAGCAAGAATTTAATACATTTCATAGGTTCTCCAATGGTGATGTGAATGATCGAAATAGTGGCGAAATATTCATGGTTTACACGAGGCCCGCGCCACGCACCGCTAATGCCTCCCATGCAAATCCGATGCCACATGTGCCTGATAAAGCCGTCAATAGTATCGACAAAAACGCCGGTATCAAATCATCCTGCAAAAATCAGGCATTATATGAATGATTATTATCATTTAAATATTAATTTAATTGTGAATCGGCACCGCCTGGTACACTTGGCACATTAAGCGTATAGCCCCGGTAACGCCAACAGCCCGCTTAACTCGTCCAGTGCAGTGTTAATTTCAAGCGCCAGGCTTGGATCGGCCAAATCGGATGGCGACAGGCGATCGCGATAATGCTTTTCAACCCATGCCGCCAAATTTTCATATAGCGGCTCGGTCATGATCACGCCCTGATGCATCGCCGCCGCTTCCGCCGCAGATAGCGCGACCCGCAAACGCAAGCAGGCCGGCCCGCCGCCGTTGCGCATGCTTTGACGCAGATCGAAACTCAGCAATTCGTCGATCACGACGCCCGACTCGACCAAATCCTGCAGATAACGCGCAACTGCATCAGTTTCCCGGCATTCCTGCGGCACCACCAACACCATCCGCCCGTCCGGCTTCGACAGCAATTGGCTATTGAACAAATAACTGGAAACCGCATCGGCCACCGAAACCTCGGCAGAACCGACCCGTATCGGGAGCAGTGTCGCCTCGGTTTCCGCCATCGCGCACCGCAACGCGTGAAGAGTAGCGGCCTCGTCGAGAAATGCCTGCTCGTGATAAAACAGCACATTGCCATTGGCCACCGCAATCACGTCGTTGTGAAACACGCCCAGATCGATCACTTCCGGATTCTGTTGCACATAGACCGTGCGGCTGTCGTCCAAGCCATGCAGGCGAGCTACCGCCTGGCTGGCCTCCAACGTCTGGCGTGCCGGAAAACGTCTGGGCGCGGCGGCCTGCGCATCGAACTCGACCCGCCCATACACAAATATTTCAATTCCTTGTGCGCCGTGCGCGGCGCACAAGCGGCCGTGGTTGGCAGCCCCCTCGTCGCCGAATGCAGGCGTCGACGGTAACGCGGCATGCACTGCAAAATGGCGACTATCGCCGAATACCGCGCGCAAGCTCCGCTCCGTTTGCGTGTGTTCGTAAGAACGATGCAACTTGCTGTTCAAGTTTGCCACCGTAAAATGAACCCGCCCATCGTCCGTGTCGGCAGAAGGGCTGACGGTTGCCGCATTGGCAGCCCACATCGGCGCGGCCGAGTAAGCGCTGGAAAGGATGGCTGGGGCTTGCTTGTATGCGCGCGCAATCACGTCCGCATCGCTGCCGGTGAAACCGACGTTGCGCAACAATTCAAAATTGGGACGGCATTGCGGCGGCAACACGGCTTGTGCAAAACCGCGGCTGGCCAAGGTTCGCATCTTGGTCAATCCCTGCAGCGCCGCTTGCCTGGGGTTGGAGGCACTCCTCACACTATTGAACGACGCCACGTTACCGAACGACAAGCCGGCGTAATTGTGCGACGGGCCGACCAAGCCGTCAAAATTGAATTCGCGGCCGCCATTCATCATCAAAATTCCAATCCTGGCGAAAGTTGCTTGGGCATTCCCAATACCTTGTTTTCTATCGATGCGACCGGATACGCACAATAGTCTGCCGCGTAATAAGCACTGGGACGATGATTGCCGGACTTTCCCACGCCACCGAACGGTGCAGTGCTTGCCGCACCGGTGGTCGGGCGATTCCAATTGACGATACCGGCCCGCGCGTGCAACAGAAACTGTTTCCAAAGCGCTTCATCGTCGCTCAGCAAACCGGCGGCCAATCCATATTCGGTCGCATTCACCGCCGCCAACGCCGCATCGAAATTCGGCACACGAATGACTTGGAGCAATGGGCCAAACCATTCTTCGTCAGGGACACCGACCACGTCGGTGACGTCGACTATGCCGGGAGAGAGGAAGCCGGTACCCTCGGCCAAATGGCGCATTTCCAGCAGCGACTTCCCGCCCAGCGCCAGCAAATCGCCCTGCGCCTGCAGCAGGCGACGCGCTATCGGGGCCGACACCACCGGCCCCATGAAGGGCGCAGGCTCCTGGTCTGCCTTGCCGATGCGAATCTTTGCCGACACTTCCACCAGCCGCCTGAGGATCGCTTGCCCCTGCGCGGAATCCGACACTATCAAGCGACGCGCACAGGTGCAACGCTGACCCGCGCTGACGAATGCCGAAAAAACTGCGTGATGCACGGCGGCGTCGACATCGGCAACGTTCCAGATCGCCAACGCATTATTGCCGCCCATCTCGAGCGCCAGCATTTTTCCCGGCTGGCTGGCAAATTGCCGATGCAAAATCGCGCCGGTCTGGTAGCTCCCAGTGAACAGAATGCCGTCCAGGGCTGGATGCCGCGACAGCGCGACTCCGGTGTCGCGTCCACCGTTGACCAAATTTAACACGCCATGCGGCAGGCCGGCCTCGACCCATAACTCGACGGTTCTAATCGCGGTTCGTGGTGCATATTCGCTGGGTTTGAACACCAGGGTATTGCCGGCGATCAGTGCCGGCACGATGTGCCCGTTCGGCAAATGGCCGGGGAAATTGTAGGGCCCGAATACGCCGAATACGCCGTGCGGACGATGCCGCAGAATGGCGTCGCCATCAGCGATAGTAGCGGCCGACTCGCCGGTACGGGCGCGATACGCTTGAACCGAAATATCGACCTTGTTAGCCATGGAAGCCACTTCGGTACGCGCTTCCCACCAGGGTTTTCCCACTTCAGCGGAAATCAGCCGGGCCAATGGTTCGGCGTTTTCCTTCAGCAAATCACGAAAACGCTCGCACACCGCAATGCGCTCATCGAGCGGCGCCCCCGCCCAACGTGCAAACGCGGTCCGCGCCGCCTGGCATGCCAGATCGAGTTCGTCGGCAGTCGCGGCGGTCCCGGTCCAGCTCCGCAGGCCGGTAGCCGGGTCGTAGGTTGTCAGATGCGGACCTGTTCCGGCGGCCCATCGGCCATTCACATAATGACTATGCATAATATTATTAGGTTGGATTCATGGACAAGGTACGTACTGTGTCACCCGATCGGCAACCCAGCAGCGTCTGGTCGGCGGCCGTCAAGGCAAGATGCCCCCGCTCCGGCGGCGCTGT
Organism: Oxalobacteraceae bacterium; assembly: GCA_003132085.1. Lineage (GTDB taxonomy): Bacteria > Pseudomonadota > Gammaproteobacteria > Burkholderiales > Burkholderiaceae_D > PKWO01. Next base: position 7,303 of record PKWO01000435.1, read on the forward strand.
GGCGGCGGCGATCACGCGGAAATCATGCATCAGCGTATTGGCAACCAGCACCGGGTTATCACGGCTGCTGCCGGCGTTGGCGGTTGCTATCAGTGCCAATGCACTTTCGCGCAGCGCGCGCAATTCGCGCACGCGCGCCTGTAGCACGGGGCCGGCATCGA
>PKWO01000184.1 GCA_003132085.1 Oxalobacteraceae bacterium
TCGCCTTGCATCACGTCGGACAAACCATGGATGCGGCAAATGCCGTCGGACACGGAAATAACCGTGCCTTGATTGCGAATCTCAGCGGAGTCGTTGAGCCCTTGAATCCGGCTCTTGATCAATTCGCTGATTTCAGACGGGTTGAGTTGCATACTAATAACTCCTAAAAATGTTCTCTATGCTCAGTCGCTGCAAATTACGCAGCCAGGGCAACATGCATCTGTTGCAGCTTGGCGCGTACCGAGGTGTCCAGCACTTCATCACCGACCACCACGCGCACGCCGCCGATCAACGAACTATCCACGTTCACCGAAGGATTGAGCTTGCGGCCGAATTTCTTTTCCAGCGTCGCAGTCAACTCTTTCACTTGCGCGTCGCTTAATTCGAACGCACTGGTGATCTCGACATCGGCTGCGCCTTCCTGTGCATTCTTCAGCACATGGAACTGCGCGCCGATTTCCGGCAACAGCGTAACGCGACCGTTTTCGACCAGCATGTTGATAAAGTTTTTGGCTTCATCCGCTTCGTCATTCTGCGGCGACTTCAACAATGCCAAAAACGTATCGGCGACCTGCTTGTCCGTTACGCTTGGATTGCGCGACAGCGCCTGTACATCGGGGTGGGCCGCAACATGTGCCATCTCGGAAACAAGTTCGGACCAAGCCGGCAAATTACCGGACTTGGCCACACGAAATAGCGCTTCTGCGTAAGGGCGGGCAATCGTTGCGAGTTCAGCCATGATTACAGCTCGGTCGCAAGTTGTTTCAACAAGTCCGCGTGGGCGCTGGCATTGATCTCGCGCTTCAAGATCTGTTCAGCGCCTTTCACCGCGAGAGTGGCAACTTCGCCGCGCAGTGTTTCGCGCGCCTTGTTCACTTGTTGTTCCGCATCGTCCTTGGCGGCCGCGACGATACGCGCCGCTTCGTCGGAAGCAATTTTCTTGGCTTCTTCAACGATGCCCAGCGCACGCTTCTCGGCGTCGCCGATCCGCTTTTGGCCTTCGTCGCGAGCAGAAGCAAGCTCTGCGGCGACCATCTTTTCAGCGGCAACCATCGCTTCTTTACCCTTGTCGGCGGCGGCTAGGCCGTCGGCAATTTTTTTGGCACGGTCATCGAGCGCCTTCATCAGCGGCGGCCATACGAATTTCATCGTAAAAAGCGCCAGGATGAAGAAGACGACGAACTGTGCCCACAGTGTGGAATTCAAATTCACGGCACGTCCTTTTTGTTTAAGTTAATGGAAATCGCGGCGCCGGGCATTTGCTGCCGCCCATGCGCGCGCCAACTTAAACCCGCTTAGCCTGCGAACGGATTAGCGAACGCGAACATCATCGCGATACCAACGCCGATCAAGAACGCAGCGTCGATCAAACCGGCGAGCAGGAACATTTTGGTTTGCAGCGTGTTCATCAATTCCGGCTGGCGAGCCGAAGCTTCGATGAACTTGCCGCCCATGATACCGATACCGATACAAGCGCCGATAGCGCCAAAACCAATAATCAAACCACAAGCCAATGCAACGAAAGCGACGTTAGTCATGAAAACTCCCTTAGATAGTCAATGTCAAAAATTAAAATCAAAAACTTGCAAAATCCGTCATTACATCAAAACAAAAACCGTCAACCCGTCAATGTCCTTCGTGTGCCTGGCCGATATATACCAGCGTCAGCATCATGAAAATGAACGCTTGCAAGGCCACGATCAGAATATGGAAAATCGCCCAGATCGTACCGGCAAAAACGTGCATGCCGAACCCCCACCAGGTCGCGGTTGAACCCAGCAACGCGATTAACAGGAAAATCAATTCGCCGGCATACATGTTGCCGAACAGCCGCATGCCGAGCGAAAAAGTCTTCGCCACAAACTCGATGATATTGAATCCGAAGTTCGCAATCCATAGCACCGGATGCTTGCCGAACGGCGCGCAAAATAATTCATGCACAAACCCGCCGACGCCTTTGATCTTGATGTTGTAGTAAATCATCAACGCAAAGACGCCTAACGCCATGCCTAAGGTGCCGTTAACGTCGGCGGTAGGCACCACGCGCAAATGGGGGAACACTTCCGTCAGGCCGGTCCACTTGAACAGCGAGGAGAACAAATCGACCGGCAAGAAATCCATCGAATTCATCAGGAATACCCAGATGAATACGGTCAGCGCCAACGGCGCAATAAACGTCCGATTGCCGTGCACGATCGCCTTCGATTGGTCCTCGACCAATTCGACCAGTATCTCAACCACCGACTGGAAACGCCCCGGCACACCGGAGGTCGCCTTGCGCGCAGCCAGCCACATCACCAACAAGCCGATCACCCCCATCGCCACCGACCAGAACATCGTGTCCAGGTTGATCACATGGAAATCGATGATCGCGTGCTGCGGAGAAGACTGGAAGTGCGTCAAATGATGATGGATATATTCCGAGGCGGTCGGTGCGTTTTCCGCCACGTTATTTGCCACGCCCTCAGCAGAGAGTTCAGTTGCCATGTCAGTGCCTAAATAATAAGATAATGTAACTTTTTAGCGCCACGATGAAGCCGGCGATCAGCGCCAGCCAATTCAACCCGTGGTACAGCCACGCGATCGCGCCAAGCAGCGCCACCGTCAATGCAATCTTGATAAACTCGCCGATGAAAAATGACATCGGGTTGGCGCCGCCGGCCTTTTGGGCATTTGCAAACAGACGCAACGCGAACAAGCTATTCGGCACCACGCAACACAACCCCCCCAATAGCGCTGAAAACAGCGCCGGCGTCCCGCCCAGCAGACCGGCCGCCAGGCCGGCCACAATCGTCGCGGCAAGTTGCAAGAGAATGACGCGCAGCATACTTGCCCAAGATCGTGCAGCCCGTGGTCGCTATCTAAAGCGCCTCATCCGGGCCGTTGCGTGAATTTTTCGGTGTGTTCAGTGAAGCCACGGGATTATAAGGGTTTTCCACAGGCGCAGTCAACGTTTGCTGCACTGCGAGGAAGCATTCAGCGCCGTTTTGTGCACTAAAAAAGACGGCGTTTCTGCGGCGGACCCTCAATCGTCACTGCGGCTGTGCAATCGATTGAGCCGGTGCGATGGATGTCGGTTAGCGTTGCTCTGGCCGTTTTGGCATGTCAAGAAACGGCAATGGGATAGCCGCGCAGCCTGGCTATGACGCCGTCCAACGCATCGAGGTCGGCAAAATCGATGACCAACTGCCCTTTGTTTTTGCCGCCGAGCTTGATGACAACCTGGGTCGCCAGCACGTCCGACAGCTCTTCTTCGAGGCGTGTAACGTCGCGCGACTTTTCTTTGCTGTTATCGCGCGGCTTGTTGGCCGAGGCTTGCTCGTTGGTGGTGCGCGCCACCAGTTTTTCGGCTTCGCGTACCGACATGCGTTTCGCGACGATTTGGTTAGCCAAGCCGATCTGGGTCGCAGCGTCGACCGCCAGCAGCGCGCGTGCGTGGCCCATGTCGATATCGCCGGCCATCAGCATGGTTTGCACCGGCTTGGCCAGATTCAGCAGGCGCAGCAGGTTGGAAACCGCACTGCGCGAGCGCCCTACCGCTCCCGCCGCTTGCTCATGGGTGAAATCAAAATCGCTGATCAAGCGGTGGATGCCTTGCGCTTCTTCCAACGGGTTAAGGTCTTCGCGCTGGATATTTTCAATCAAGGCCATCGCGGCGGCGGCTTCGTCGCCGACGTCCTTGACCAACACCGGCACTTCGGTCAGGCCGGCGATTTGCGCGGCCCGAAAACGCCGCTCGCCGGCAATGATTTCGTATTTCCCCGCACCATGATGAGAAGCGACGGGCCGCACCAGAATCGCTTGCAACAAACCCTGCGCCTTGATCGAAGCCGCCAATTCGTTCAGCGCTCCCTCGTCCATGCGGGTACGCGGCTGGTATTTGCCGGCTTGCAGATCGTTCACATGCAGCGATGAAGGTGCACCCGGCGTCGGCGCAATATCGCTAAAGTCGGAGGAACCGCCGAGCAGCGCGTCAAGGCCGCGACCGAGACCTTTGGGTTTTTTAGTGGCCATGATTTTCTTACAATGATTTGATGCGTTCGACCATTTCGGCGCCGAACGCGATATATGCCTGCGCGCCTTTGGCGGCCGGATCGAAAGTGACGCCCGGCACGCCGTAAGACGGCGCTTCCGCCAGGCGGACATTGCGCGGGATGATGGTCTTGAAGACTTTGTCGCCGAAATGCTGCTCCAGTTGCGCGGAAACCTGCTGCGACAAGGTCATGCGCGGATCGAACATCACCCGCAGCAAACCGATGATCTTGAGATCGGGATTCAGTTTTGCATGCACCTTCTTGATGGTGTTGACCAAGTCCGACAAGCCTTCCAACGCGTAATACTCGCATTGCATCGGAATGATGACGCCGTGCGCCGCGCACAAACCGTTCAACGTCAACATCGACAGTGCCGGCGGGCAATCGATCAGAACGAAATCGTATTCATCGCTTACTGCAGCCAACGCATCTTTCAGGCGTTTCTCGCGATTTTCCAACTCCACCATCTCGACCTCGGCACCCGCCAGTTCGCGGTTGGCCGGCAGCACATCGAACCCGCCTGTCTCCGAGACCTTGCGCGCGGTCTTGACATCGGACATACCGAGCAAGACTTCGTAAATCGAGGCGGTCAGCGTTGCCTTGTTGATGCCTGCGCCCATGGTTGCGTTACCCTGCGGGTCGAGGTCGACCAGCAGCACGCGCTGCGCGTGCTGCGCCAGCCCGGCCGCCAGGTTGACTGCCGTAGTGGTTTTTCCGACGCCACCCTTTTGGTTGG
>PKWO01000243.1 GCA_003132085.1 Oxalobacteraceae bacterium
GGCGATATCGCCTATGTGGAAAACCTGCCTTACGCTTTCCAAGACGCGCCCGGAATGGTGCAGTTGAAAACCGTGGCCGGCGTCAAGAGCCCGGTCGAAGTGTCGGCGGAAATTCTGGCGACGCTGCGGCAGCGGGCCGAAGACGCGCTGGGCGATGAACTGGTCGGCGCGGTTATCACCGTGCCTGCCTATTTTGACGACGCCCAGCGTCAGGCCACCAAAGATGCCGCCAAGCTGGCCGGGCTGAACGTGTTGCGCCTGTTGAATGAACCGACGGCTGCGGCGATTGCCTACGGCCTGGACAATGCATCCGAAGGCATTTACGCGGTGTACGACCTGGGCGGCGGCACCTTCGATATTTCAATTTTGAAGCTGACCAAAGGTGTGTTCGAGGTGCTGGCGACCGGCGGCGACTCTGCGCTGGGCGGCGACGATTTCGACCATCGGCTGTTTTGCTGGATTATCGAGCAAGCCAAGCTGGCGCCGTTGTCCGACGAAGACACCAGTTTGTTGATGGTCAAATCGCGCGAAGCCAAGGAGTTGCTGTCGTCCAAGAATGAAACGCATATCGATGCGACGCTGGCTTCCGGCGAGCAGGTGCATTTGAAACTGACCGCCGCAAAGTTGGTGGAAATCACCGAACACCTGGTGGCAAAAACCATTACGCCGACCCGCAAGGCGCTGCGCGACGCCGGCTTGACGGTGGACGATGTGGATGGCGTCGTGCTGGTCGGCGGCGCCACCCGCATGCCGCACTTGCGCAAGGCAGTCGGCCAATTCTTTCAGACTACGCCGTTGGCGAATATCGACCCGGACAAGGTGGTGGCGCTCGGTGCGGCGATTCAGGCGAACCTGCTGGCCGGTAATCGCGCCGCAGGCGACGATTGGTTGCTGCTCGACGTGATCCCGCTATCGCTCGGCATCGAAACCATGGGCGGCCTGGTGGAGAAGGTCATTCCGCGCAACTCGACCATCCCCTGCGCCCGGGCGCAGGAATTCACCACATTTAAAGACGGCCAGACTGCGATTGCGATCCAGGTGGTGCAGGGCGAGCGCGAACTGGTCAGCGATTGCCGTTCGTTGGCAAAATTCGAATTGCGCGGCATTCCGCCTATGGCGGCCGGTGCAGCCCGGATGCGGGTCACCTACCAGGTGGATGCAGACGGCTTGTTGTCGGTGTCGGCGCGCGAATTGCGCTCCGGTGTGGAAGCTTCCATTGAAGTCAAACCGTCCTACGGTTTGGGCGACGATCAGATCGCCAAGATGCTGCAGGACTCTTTCAAATCGGCCGATGTCGACATGAAATTGCGCGCCTTGCGTGAAGAGCAGGTGGAGGCCAAGCGCATCGTGCTGGCGACCCAGTCCGCACTGGATGCCGATGCCGAGTTGCTGTCGGATAGTGAGCATACCGAGATAACGCGCCTGATCAAGGCGGTGCGCACCCATATCAACGACAACGATCATGTTGCGATCAAGGCTGCAGTCGGCGCATTGGCAAACGGCACCGAAGAGTTTGCTGCGCGGCGCATGGATCGCAGCGTGCGCACCGCGCTGACCGGGAAGAAACTGGACGAAGTTTGATCCGCGCGAGGTTGTAGAATCCAACATATTGCATAACGAGGTAAACCAAGTGCCCCAAATCGTAGTTCTCCCCCATCCCGTTTTGTGTCCCGAGGGGGCGGTGATCGAAGCGCCGGCGGGCAGGTCTCTGTGCGACGTGTTGCTCGAAAACGATATCGAGATCGAACATGCATGCGAAAAATCCTGCGCCTGCACCACCTGCCACGTAGTCATCCGCGAAGGTTTCGACGCCTTGGCCGAAGCCGACGAAAAAGAAGAAGACTTGCTCGATCGCGCATGGGGCCTGGAAGCGACATCGCGCCTTTCGTGCCAGGCAATATTGACCGATCAGGATCTTGTCGTTGAAATTCCCAAATATACAATCAACCAGGTCAGTGAAAGCCACTGATCGCCGGCAAGGAGCGTCTACATGAAATGGACCGATACCATCCGCATCGCTGAAGAATTGCACGACAAATTCCCGCAGGTCGACCCGATGACCGTGCGTTTCGTCGATTTGCATAACTGGGTCGTGGAACTAGACGGATTCGACGACGATCACCAGCGCGGCGGCGAAAAAGTCCTGGAAGGGATTCAAATGGCTTGGATAGAGGAAATGCAATAGCGCTTGGCGGCGTTGCTGCCAAAGAAGCCAATTCGGAGTGCCCGTCTCGATACCGCCTAAGCCTAACGGCGAGGCCGGGGTATGGCCTCTTTAGCGTCAAGGTCGAACAATGCTAACGGCGTTCCCTTAAATTGCCGTCCACCACCTTCACATGATCGCCGGCATTCCAGCCGGGCTGGGCGGCAAAGGGGAAAGTGCGGATCTTGCCGTTTTCCATTCTGACCCGTACTTGATAGCTGGTCGTGGTATGGGTTCGTTTTTCGACTTCATTGCCGGCATAACCGCCGCCTACCGCGCCGGCTACCGTGGCAAGCGTGCGACCGTTTCCGTTGCCGACCTGATTGCCCAATACCCCACCCAGCACCGCGCCGGCCACCACACCGACTCCGCTCGGTTTAGCGTGTTGCTGAATTGCCCGAACCGACTCGACTGTGCCGCAAACC
>PKWO01000490.1 GCA_003132085.1 Oxalobacteraceae bacterium
TACGGGGCTATAAAATGATACTGCTGATGCCGGAAAACCTCAGCGAGGAGCGTCGCCAGAGCATGGCCGTATATGGCGCGAAAATTTTGCTGACGCCCAAGGCCGGCGGTATGGAGTACGCGCGCGACCTGGCTGAGCAGATGCAAAAGGAAGGGCAAGGAATTATTCTCGACCAGTTCGGTAATCCAGACAATCCGCGTGCCCACTATGAAGGAACCGGGCCGGAAATCTGGCGCGATACCGAAGGGCGGATTTCGCATTTCGTCAGCGCGATGGGAACCACCGGGACGATCATGGGAGTGTCGCAATTCTTGAAAGAGAAAAATGCCGACATCCGGATTATCGGCGCGCAACCTGAAGAGGGATCGCAAATCCCCGGAATTCGCAAATGGCCGGAAGCCTATTTGCCGAAAATTTATGACAAGGCGCGTGTTGATCAGGTGGAATACGTCAGCCAAGCGGCAGCAGAACACATGACACGCCGCATGGCTGCCGAAGAAGGTATCTTCTGCGGCATTTCAGCCGCAGGTGCGTGCGAAGTGGCGCTTCGGCTATCGCAAACGGTCGAGAATGCAACGATAGTGTTTATCGTGTGCGATCGAGGAGACCGCTATCTGTCGACCGGAGTCTTCCCTGCCTAACAGGGAAGAGGGAAGAAATATCACTCCGCCACTGCTGAAACGCTGTCTTTAGGCTTGAATTGCTTGTCGCTGATACGGAATTTGTCGCGACGATCACCCATCAGAATACGCAGATCCTTGATGCTTAAGTCGCTGACTTCGTGCATGCGAATCAGCAGGGATGCGCCAACCGGCAGCCGGCGATGGCGAATCTTGCTGATGACTGGAGGTGCAACCTCAAGCGAGCGCGACAACGCCGCGTCATTTTTGAGATTAAGTTTCTCGATTAATGCATCCAACAAATTGTTGGGGTCGTAAGCGAGTTGGTCGGCGAGTCTTGAACTGTTCATAGTATTGTCTAACAGAGTTGTCATAATCCAGAAAATTCCATATCGCAAGTTAATTGTACAAGGAAACTTGCCTGAATATATATTATCAAGCATGAATTGTTATATTTGCACTGCACTAACAACGTCTGCAACATTTCACAATCTTCGTCAGTCGATGTTGTTTCTGTGCACGTATTGTATTTTGGAAATATAGTAAGAAAATTCCAAAAATGCAACATAAATATTGTTAATCATGACAATTAGTGTTGCTTTTACGTCTTCATGTCAATTAAGCAATATATTGGACGGCAAAAGCGTTGGAATGCCCGTTGACCCCACAATTATTTTTCGCTGAAATTATTATGTTGATATTTCAAGCGCTTTCTTGTGTCCAGGTGGCTTTATTTGTCGGTCGATGCGCGAGTCAGACCCAAGCGCAGCCAGCCGGCATGGCCCAGGCGGCGCAGGGTTGCCATATTTTTTTCGTAAATATCGGAGGCGTCGGGGAAGGTCGCGGTGGCACGTTCAATGCTGCTCTCGCGCAGCAAATGGAGTGTGGGGAACGGTGAGCGGTTGGTATAATTTTCGATATCATCCAAGGCGGTGCCGGCGAATTGATAGTCGGGGTGAAAACTTGCTATCTGGATCTGTCCGCTGAGTTCCAGTTCTTCGATTGCAGCGTCGGCCACATCGAGAAAATCGTTGAAGTCGAGAAAATCGGTCAGCACGTTTGGGTGAATCAATAATGTGGTATCGAGTTGATTCGGATCGGCCACCGCCAAAGCGTGAAGTTCGCTCACCAAATCCGCAATCAATGCGTCAGTATCCGCAGCGCCGCTGACCGCATAGCGAATCTGGTTCTTGACCTGAACCGCTTTGGCAAATGGACACAGGTTCAGGCCTATCACCGCTTTGTCGACCCATGCCTGGGTGGCGGCAACGATTTTTGCGGATTGGGAAGAGGGAAGGATCATGTTGCGTAGTGAGCAAAGCGTGCGGCCGGAATAGGATGGCAGGCATTGTACTACGTGAAAATTCGTCGCGTAATGCGTACTAAGAGGCTATTCTTCACATCCCGACTGGAAGCAAACGGAAATTCAGGTTATCTCTATGGCTATTAAAGCAACTATATTCAAAGCCGATCTGCAAATTGCAGACATGGATCGGCATTACTACCAAGATCATTCGTTGACTATCGCGCGCCATCCTTCGGAAACCGACGAGCGCATGATGATGCGCGTGCTGGCGTTCATTATTCACGCACATGAAGCATTGGTATTTGGCAAGGGGCTGAGCGCCGACGATGAGCCGGACCTATGGCAAAAAGATTTGACCGGTGCGATCGAGCTATGGATAGAGGTCGGGCAGCCTGACGAAAAGCGGATACTGAAAGCCTGCGGACGTGCTGCGCGGGTAGTCATCTACAGCTATAGCAGCAACAGCCGCATCTGGTGGAACCAAATCGGCAATCGTGTCGAGCGCGCAAGAAATCTGACGGTCATCAATCTTGCGCCGGCGGTCAGTCTGGCTCTCGCTACATTCGCCCAACGCAACATGCAACTGCAATGCACGATACAGGACGGTCAAATATGGCTAACCGGCAATGACGAGACCGTGCAGGTTGATATGACGGTGTTGCAAGCATCATCAGCCGGTTTATTTTAGCGATAGGTTGCTCTGATTGCCATTCCGCGCGCTGCGTACCGCCTTGCTCAAATCGACCACCGACATCGCATAAAAATAGCTGCGGTTGTATTGCGTAATAGCGAAAAAATTGGGTGCGCCCAACCAGTATTCTGTGGGATCGGCGCCATTTTGCAAATCCACCAGACCGAACAGCATATCCGGCGGCGGTTCCACGCTGGGGCGGACGCCGCCGGCCTTCAAGTCGTCGAGCGTGAATGTGGCTACCAAGCCCTGCCCGATGAAAGAAGGCCAATCGGCAGGCTTATCGTTGTCGACGGCGGTGGCGACAGTGGCCGGGAACACAATCGGCTCGCCGCGCCGCCAGCCGTGCTGGACGAGGAAATTGGCGACGCTGCCGATCGCGTCGACCGGTGAATTGCGCAGGTCGATTTTGCCGTCCCCATCATAGTCGACCGCATAGCGGCGAATACTGGCCGGCATGAATTGCGGCCAGCCGATCGCACCGGCATAGGAGCCGCGCAGCGTGAACGGATCGATGTCGGATTCGCGCGCAAACAACAACGCATTTTGCAGCTCGCCCCGAAAATACTCCATGCGGGCAGTGCGGGTCGGCGCATCGGGATAAGCGAAGGCTAGCGTGGTGAGGACATCCATTACCCGAAAGTTGCCGGCATTGCGTCCGAACATGGTTTCGACGCCGAGAATGCCGACAATAATCTCCGCCGGTACGCCGTATTCCTTTTCCGCGCGTGCCAATGCATCTGCGTAGCTGTCCCAGAACGCGACACCGGCAGCGATACGGACCGGCTCGACAAACCTGGCGCGGTAGGCTTGCCAGTTTTTAGGCTGACCGCTGGGTGCCGGTTTGATCAACTGCACCGCCGATTCAATGTAATGCACGTTTTTGAAGGTGGTTTCAAGGTCCGGGCGCGAGAAGCCATGCTGGACGACCATCATGTCGATAAAAGCGGCGACGTCCTTCCATTCGCCAAAGTCGGCAAATTCACCGGTATTATCCGCGCCGGCAGCAGCAGCCTTGAGCGGCGTGGCCGATTTGCTTGCGGCACCTGCATCTATCGCGTGCACGCCGCACGCCGCACACAGAGCAAGCGCCAGCAACGACCGGCGGCGCCAAATTCTGGGAAAAATTTTCATTTGCATTCAGCTAACAGATTTTTGAGTTGGGAAAGACCTGCCTTCGGCAGTTGTTGTCCTAGTATGCCGTACCTGATCGACTCATACAGCGCGAGAAAGCGGGCAACCGCAGCTTTTCGCGGCGGCGTCAGCGTCGAATCCGCGGCAGTCAGGCGCAGCCTATAGGTGCGCGGGCCTTCATGCGCCGCGCGCGGATAACCGAGTCGCGCCATCTGCTGGCACAATGCCACATAAAGTTCCTGGGCCGGATCGATTTTTTGCCGATTCATCACGAGCGGGATGGCGATGACCGCCATCACCGCGACACCCAATACCGACATCAGCGAGATCAAGGTCTTCCAGTCGGCATCTTCAAATCCCAACGATTGAATAAAGCTTCTTTGTTTTTCAAGCGAATAATTGAGCACCCATTGGTTCCACGCATTGTTGAGAGCGCCCCAATTGACGCGCAATTCGCCGAACAAATTTCCGTTGCCGCCGCTCAAATTGATCAGTCCGCCCAGTGTCGTGCGCGGGATCACGCTGGTCAGGTTTTTTTGCACGCGTTCGGGAGCAACTGCAGCCGTTGGATCGACGCGAACCCAACCGCGATTGTCCAGCCAGACCTCGGCCCACGCATGGGCGTCGGATTGACGCACTTCCATATAGCCATCGACCGAGTTGATTTCGCCGCCCTGATAACCGGTTACGACCCTTGCCGGTATGCCCATCGCCCGCATCAACACGACGAAGGCGCCGGCATAGTGCTCGCAAAATCCGGCTTGGGTTGCGAACAGGAATTCGTCCACTGCATTCTCGCCCAGCAGCGGAGGCTCCAGTGTATAGCTGAATTTTTGTCCATGGAAGAATTGGAGTACCGCATTGATTGACTGCGTCGTGTCGCCGGACGGCGCGCGCAAAGCAGCAGCGAAAGCCAGCGTTTTCGGGTTAAAGCCGGGCGGGAGTTGCAACCCATTGCGCAAGTTGGCAACCGGTTCGGTCGGTTGCAGATCGTAGTCAATGAACGAGGTGGCGTCGTAGCGCACCCGCTCGTTGATCGGGCGCGCCGCCGATAATTGCATGTCGGTCGAGAACCCGGTTGGATTTCCGGGCAATGTCGGCGCCGAACGCGGCAGATCGAGGGTAAACAGCCAGCGCCGTCCGGTAGGTTCAAGCGTGACCTGATGCCGTATTCCCGGCCCGCGCAGCCGCACAATCGAGTTTGCCATGACGCGTGCCGGGCTGGGTCCATGGGTCCAGGTGCGGCCGTCGTAGTTGTTGAAAACAATCGCGCGCCAATACAGCTTCGATTGCGGCGGCGGCGGGTCGATAAACTTTACGCGAAAGGCGACATCGTCCGATTGCGCCAGGTCCGCAATGTTTCCCGGCGCCATGCTGTCGGACAATCCGGTTCGCCCTGTGTTGGCGCCGCCGGGCAGGCCCCATAGCGGCCCCTGGATCCGGGGGAACAGAATGAATAACACCAGCGTAAGCGGGATCGATAATCCAAAAATGAGCGCGCCCAGCCGCAAGCGCGTCGCTAACGGGGGCACGGCATCGGTATATTGAAAAGACAGTTGCGTGGTTATCATCGAAATCAACGCCGCGACCATCATCAGGGCCGTACCTATCGATTGCGAGTAAAAGAAATTGGTCAACATGACAAAGAAACTGACCAGCACGACCACGAACAAATCCCGCTTGGCGCGCATTTCAAGCAACTTCAAGGTCAATAGCAAGACCACCATGGCTACGCCGGAATCGCGTCCGAAGAAAGTGCGATACGTGAAATATACCGAGACCATCGCGGCAATCGCAATCGGCAGCAACAGCCACTGCGGCGGCATGCGATTTCCGCGAAAGGTGATCCAGCCGCGCCACAGCAACAAGGTCGCGCTAAGCAGCGAGGTCCACAACGGTAAATGTGCGGTTTGAGGCGCCAGCACCAGAGTGCAGGAAACCAGCAATAGCAAGGTGTCGGCCTTGTCGCGCGACATCGGCCGCGAGGCGCGGCGCCGCAGAGACAAAATCGAGTTCGAAACGGATACGCCCATCATGTCCCCTGATATAGTGCAAGGGCGCGCAGACATGCAGTTTGATGCGCCGGACCGAGCGACGGCGCAAAATCCTGTTCCCCCAGCCGAAACGAATAGGCCAGGCCCTGTTGTTCCGCTTCGAGTACCCATCGGGTCATGCGCGACAGGCGCATTTCAAGATCCATCGTCCATGGCAACGATGCAAAATCGAGGCACAATTCGCTTTTCGCACCGCCTTCAAAATGTTTGGTAACCAGCGTGCCGTCGTCTTGCGCATCGATTCTGGCGATTTGGCGCCAGGCCAGATGTTTCATCGAGTCTCCAGCCCGATAGGGGCGAACGCCGGCAAAGTCGTCATGACCGACGTGACCGTCGCCATCCTCGGACTGCCGGTCGAGCATCGGTAGCGGCGGCGCCTGTTCTTCGGGATACGGATAGACCAGCGCTTTGGCGTCCGGCAGCCAGTAGCTCCATGCACGCAACAAGCCCAACGGAAAGCGGGTTTGCAGACGCACGCGAGGCGCCGCCAGCCAGCCGCGCCGTGTCGACGTCACGTTCAGATGGACGGCATGCGTGGCGTGCGCGGCGACATCGGCCGCCTGCTCAAGATTCGGCAAGTTTTCGCCCAGGAATCCGAGCCAGATTGCGTAGCGGCCGTATTTGTATCGGTTGATCAAGTGCAGTTCGAATTGCGCCTCCTCGCCGGCAAAGACCGGATGCGCATGACCCGCACGCAGGTACAGGTGCGCCAAATTGCGAAAGGTCAGGTGCATGTCGATTATGCCGCAACTGGCAATCAGGAAGGTCAGCACAAACCCCAGGCTCAGGTTGTAGTTGACGGAACCAATGAAGAGCACGACCAACGCCGCACCAAAGCCCAGTCCGGCCCGCGTTGGAACGATGAATACCCGGCGCTGTTTTAAAAATACTTCGCCCGGTTCGGCATCTCGCAATTGGAACAGCCATTGATTAGTCCAGTGGCGAACGAGCTTTTTGACCGCAGAAAACATGATGCCCGCGACGGTCAGACCGCGACCGACTTCATCAGTTGCAGCACCAAGTCGCGGCTACCCATGGCGGTGCCGCCGGTTGATTTCAGCGGTCGCAAGCGGTGTGCGGCCACTGGGATCAATATTGCCTGGATATCTTCCGGAATGACGTGATCCCGCCCCTCCAGCGCAGCCCAGGCGCGCGCGGCCTGCAACAGCGCAATGGCGGCGCGCGGACTCAAGCCCTCGGCGAACAGAGCACCGGTGCGCGACGCGTGGGCCAGCGCCTGCACATAATCGATCAACGTCGGCGAGGTGTGAATTTTCCGCAGGGATGCCTGTGCCGCAACCAACTCCTCCGGCTGCATGGCCGGGCTCATCGTTTTCAGCAACGCGCGGCGATCTTCCCCCAACAGCAGCGCGCGTTCCGCGGCGGCGTCAGGATAGCCCAGGGACAGGCACATCAAAAAACGATCCAACTGGGATTCGGGTAGCTGGAAAGTGCCGATCTGATGGGTCGGATTCTGGGTGGCGATCACAAAAAAGGGTTGCGGCAGATCGCGCGTGATGCCGTCCGCGGTGGTTTGCCGTTCTTCCATCGCTTCCAGCAGCGCGGACTGCGTTTTGGGGGTGGCGCGATTGATTTCATCTGCCAGCAATACCTGCGTAAAAATCGGGCCGGGGTGAAATATGAAACTATTCTTTTCTCGGTCGAAAATGGAGATGCCGATCACGTCGGCAGGCAATAAATCGCTGGTGAACTGGACCCGGTTGAATTTCAAGCCGAGTGACACCGCCAGCGCATGCGCCAGTGTGGTTTTCCCCACGCCGGGCACGTCTTCGATCAGCAGATGGCCGCCGGCCAGCAGGCATACCAGCGATTGCCGGACTTGCAGCTCTTTACCGACCACGATTTGGTTGACTTGCTTGGCGACTGCATGGACTTTGGCGAACATTGGATTTTCCGTGGCGTGGGGTGGGTTGCAACGTACACTAGCCAAACGCAGAGAGCAGGTCTGCGAGATGTGTTGCTATTTTGTGTAAGTTTTGTAAAATTTAAAAGGAAGACAGGATTCTGGCATCAAAATGGCATGTCAGGACAGTCTCCGCGTTATTCGCGTCAAACCGATTCTATGCGAGAACCGGAATTTTGACAGTGCGACAGTGCATCACCCAATGAAACCATGACCACAGCCATTTACAGCCATCCTGATTGCAAACTCCATGAAATGGGGTCTTGGCACCCGGAGTCGCCGGAACGCTTGCAAGCAATCGAGGATCAGCTAATTGCCAGCCGCATCAGCGGTTTGCTGGAATACCGCGCGGCGCCTCTCGCCGACGTTGCGGAAATCCGGCGTGTGCATACCGCCGAGGCTGTGGCGGTGGTGC
>PKWO01000341.1 GCA_003132085.1 Oxalobacteraceae bacterium
GGCGGCGCGCTGATCGGCTGCGATGCGGGCTTCCTCAACATGAGCCGCATCAAAGGCAGCCATGCAGCGATTAAAACCGGCATGCTGGCGGCTGACGCTGCTTTTGAGGCATTGGCGGCGGGCCGGCAGTACGATGAACTGACCGCCTATGCACAGGCATTCGAGCGGTCCTGGCTGCGCGAAGAGTTGCACTTGGCGCGCAATGTGAAACCTTTGCTGAAAAAAGGGGCCTACGGTTCACCGTTGGTCTGGCTGGACCAAGCGGTTTTGCGCGGCAAAGCACCCTGGACCCTGCATCATTCGAAGGCAGACCATGAATGCCTGAAACCGGCCGCCCAATTCAAACCGATTGTGTACCCGAAACCGGACAACAAACTGACCTTCGACCGCCTGTCTTCGGTATTTATTTCCAACACCAACCATGCGGAAGACCAGCCTATCCATTTGACGCTACGCGACGCCAGCGTGCCGGTCGATATCAACCTGGCGATCTACGCCGGCCCCGAAGCGCGCTATTGCCCGGCGGGCGTGTATGAATTTGTCAAAGCCAGCGATGGCGCGGAGCGCTTGCAAATCAATGCGCAGAACTGCGTGCATTGCAAGACCTGCGATATCAAGGACCCGACCCAGAACATCGTATGGGTCACGCCTGAAGGCGGCAGCGGACCGAATTACCCGAACATGTGATGCGAAAGATTTTGAATTGATCCGGCGCGCCAGGTCGAATTTGAATGGTTGCGACCGATAACGGTTGGGCGCTTACCACTCCAACGATAACAACCGTTGTGCCATCCGCGGCCAACATAAATTCTCGATATCTGCTCGGGAAGCCCAACAGTAGGCGTCGACTTCGGGTGTCGCTGTGCCTGTCACGCGATGTGAGAAGTGGCTGGTACAGACGAGGTGGTCAAGATTGTCGAAGTCGTCGGCAGCATGTAATCTGTAAAGATGCAGTCTTTTGTTCCTGTGGTAGTCAAAGCACCCGATTTCCTGGAACAGGGTTTCATCGAATTTGAGGCCGGTTTCTTCATGCAACTCTCTGACAGCCGCTTCCAATGTGGACTCGCCAGGCTCTTGCAACCCTTTTGGGATATCCCATTTTTCGGTGTTGGTGACATGGCAAAGAAGCAGTTGCCGATCTTTGTTGACAATCAGCGTGCCGCAGGAAGTTGAAAGGCTCATCTTTGTATCGATATTCTGGTTTACGGTAATACCCATATAAAAAGGCTGCAGAGGCAGCCTTTTTATTTCATTGGTCCGTTTCGTTTGTTGGCCTATTTGGCTGCAATCTCTACTTGCCAGCCGCCCGACGCAATTTTATCCAACCAAAACGCGCCGATGATCGTTTTGACGTCGGTGATCTTCCCTTCCCTCACCCATCCAATGACGTCGGTCAGCGAGGCTTTGAAGACATCCAGGAACTCGCCGTCGTCGAGTTGGCTTTCGCCGGCCGTCAGTCCGCGCGCCAGATAAATATCGAGGGCCTCGTCGGAATATCCAATCGCGTTATGAATCGTGCACAGGAAATGCCAGTCGGTTGCGGTATACCCGGTTTCCTCCAGCAATTCGCGCTTCGCGCAGGCCAGCGGGTCTTCATTGAAATCGATTTTGCCGGCCGGGAATTCGATGAAGACCTGATCCAGCGGATAACGGAACTGCCGCTCCAGCAACACCGAGCCATCGGCAAACAACGGCAAGATCACGACTGCGCCAGGGTGCCGGATATATTCGCGCGCGGTATTTTTGCCGTCCGGCAGGCGCACGGTGTCGCGCTGCACTTTCAGGAACGAGCCGTCGTAAGCAAGCGTGCCGTCGACCCGGGTTTCCTTCAGGTGTTGATCCATAATCATGGAACTACGAGGTCAGCGTTTTGTAAATGGCGGTTGCACAGGCCGACATCAGCGCCCCGGGGAAAATACCCAGCGCCAGGGCGATGATGCCGTTGATGCTCAGCGCCACGCGCATATCGCTGTTGACGACGATTTTTGATTTGTCCGCCGCTTCGTCGAAGTACATTACCTTGACTATGCGCAGATAGTAATAAGCGCCGATCAGCGACATCACGACGGCGAATACCGCCAGCCAGGTCTGATGCGCATCAACCACCGCGCTCAACACGGTCAACTTCGCATAGAAGCCCATCAACGGCGGTATCCCTGCCAGCGAGAACATCAACAGCCCCATGACCAACGCAAACCACGGACTGCGCTGATTCAAGCCTTTCAAGTCGTCGATATTCTCCGCCTCAAAACCGGCACGCGACAGCAACATGATCAGCCCGAATGTACCCAGCGTGGTCATCACGTAAGTGATCGTGTAGAACATTGCTGCGCTGTAGGCAGTCACCGCATAATGCGAATCGGTGCCGACCACGCCGGCCAGCAATCCAAGCAGCATGAAACCCATTTGCGCGATGGTTGAATAAGCCAGCATGCGCTTCAAATTGGTCTGCGCGATCGCGGTGATGTTACCGATAGCCATCGACAACACTGCAAGCACCATGATCATTTGCTGCCACTCGATGGCAAGCGGCAGCAAGCCTTCAACCAGCAAACGAATGCAAATGGCGAAGGCGGCCAATTTCGGCGCGCCGCCCAGCAACAAGGTGACGCCGGTAGGTGCGCCTTGATAGACGTCGGGCACCCACATATGGAACGGCACGACGCCTAGCTTGAACGCCAGGCCGGCGACCACGAACACCACGCCGAACACCAGGATCAGCGGCTTGACCGTGCCGGACGCCGCGACTTTCGCAACCTCGGTCAGATCCAGCGAACCGGTGGCGCCGTACAGCATCGACATGCCGTACAGCAGGAACCCGGAGGCCAGTGCGCCGAGGATGAAATATTTCATCGCCGCTTCGGTAGAAGCCGCATGACGGCGACGCATGGCGACCAATGCATACAGGCACAACGACATCAATTCCAGACCCAGGTAAATGACCAGGAAATTATTCCCGGAAATCATCACCATCTGCCCCACCAGCGAAAACAGCGCCAGCACATAATACTCGCCGCCCAGTTCGCCTCCCAGCATGCCGCGGTCGGTTGCGTATTGACGCGAGTAAATCAGCGTCAGGCCAATCGCAAGATAGGAAAACAGCTTCAGCAGGCTCGACATCGGGTCGGACACGAACATGTTGTGGAACGTGTAGACGGTGGCGCCGCTATAGAAGTGATCGAGGCTGAGCCAGGCACACACCAGCAGTGCCGCGAGCGATAACACATAAGTGATATTACGCCTGGCGTCCGCCACGAACATGTCGATCAACAGGATTGCAGAGGCCGCAACCACCAGGAAGATTTCAGGGAAGACTGGATTCAGGTTCATGTTATTCATTTTGTCGGTGCCATCACCATATGTCAGTTCAATTTGGACAGCGCAACGTGCTTGAGCAAGTCGGCGACGGACGTCTGTATCGCATCGGTCATCGGAGCAGGATACAAGCCGATCGCCAACACGGCGATAGCCACGATGCCCAGCATCAGAAACTCACGCGTGTTCAAATCCAGCAATTCGGCCACATGTTTATTGGCAACCGCACCGAATATCACGCGTTTGACCAGCCACAGCGAATACGCGGCACCGAAGATCAGCGCAGTCGCGGCCAGCAAGCCGATCCAGAAATTGAATTGAACCGCGCCGAGTATCACCATGAATTCACCGACAAAGCCGGAAGTCGCCGGCAAGCCGCAATTGGCCAGCGAGAACAGCACGAACAAAGCGGCGAATTTCGGCATGCGGTTGACCACCCCGCCATAGTCCGCGATTTGGCGCGAATGCATGCGGTCGTACAGCACGCCGATACAAAGGAACATCGCGCCGGCCACAAAACCGTGCGAAATCATTTGCACAATGCCGCCCTGCATCGCCATGCCGTTGAACACGAAGAAACCGAGCGTGACGAAACCCATGTGGGCGATCGACGAATAGGCAACCAGCTTCTTCATGTCGGTTTGCACCAGCGCCACCAGGCCGATATA
>PKWO01000443.1 GCA_003132085.1 Oxalobacteraceae bacterium
GGTTGTCGGTCAATTCCTGGCCAGTACAGACCGGTACCGCAGGAATGTCGTAAATCGGTTTGTCGGGGTATAGCTCCACGCATTGTCCGCCCACGCTTGGCAGCGAATCGATGATGTGAGCTTTGATCTCCAGCAGTCCAAGTTCAAATACCTGGAACAAGCCCACCGGCCCGGCACCGATGATCACCGCATCGGTCTCGATAGCNNGGGTTATTGGAGGCAATGTGATTGCCGACTCTGGTTTCCATGCGACTGTCGAGTTCCTGTTTCATATTGAAAATTCCAAAGCGCGCTCACCAGCCCCCGAGGACGGTTCTCGCCACGGAGGCAGCGCGTAATTTAAACGTGTGCTAAATGCTGTCGGCGGCTCAGCGGTCAAGAAAAGGTAATTTTTCCTTGACGTCTTTCCAGTCATCCGCTTCGGGCAATGGGCTCTTGGTCTTGGTAATGGACGGCCATTTGCGTGACAATTCGACGTTGAGCTTGATAAACTGTTGCTGGTCAGCAGGCACGTCTTCTTCCGCATAGATCGCGTTGACCGGACATTCGGCCACACATACCGCACAATCGATACACTCATCCGGGTCGATCGAAAGGAAATTGGGGCCTTCGCGAAAGCAATCCACCGGGCACACATCTACGCAGTCAGTGTAACGGCAGCGGATGCAGGATTCGGTCACCACGTGGGTCATAACAGTCCTATCTGTGAATTTTTTTGAAACCAATTTGAAGCCGGGCCGGGAAATAGTGGCAATATGCTAGCCGGGATGTTGCATGAATTCGCGAGAAGATCGCTAGCCTTTTGATTTGCAGGGGAACTTTGAGAAAGGGCCGGCGTAGCGGTTTCACCGCCCGATTGGACAAATTTTCCATACAAATCAAAAGACTAGCGAGGGCCTGCGAATTTATGCAACGTCCTGACCAGATATGCAAACTTACCAAACCAGTTGCAGGGTTCCGTATTTTAAGGCAAATCAGCCATAGTAACAAATCCGCCTTATATAGATTACAAATAAGCAAATGCGTGTATTTTGTCGTTCAGCTAACGATTTGGCGGTTTTCAGCGTCGGTCCGCTCGGGTGAAAGGGTTTCATGAAGCGTAAATTGGGATGCCTGGCAGTATTGTTTTGGGGCGGTTTTCACGTACTCGCCGGTGCGCAAAGCACTGGTCAGTACGTAATCGGGGAAATCAACAATTATTCCGCCATGCCGCAGGCGGCCGAATCATATCGAAAAGGCTGGCAACTTGCTCTTGAAGAAATCAACGCCGCCGGCGGCATACAAGGGCGGTTGATCAATGTCATTTCACGCGACGATGCAGGCAAACAGGACGAGGCTGTGCGTCAGGCGCAGTTGCTGATCACCCGCGATAAAGTGGATGCGCTATTCGGCACTGCTCGGTCGAACATCGGCTTGGCGGTAGCACGGGTCGCGGCCGAGAATAAAAAGGTGTTTGTTGCAGCCGAGCCGCTCAGTGATGCGATTACCTGGGACAAAGGCAATCGATATACGTTCCGACTGCGGCCATCCACGTACATGCAAGCTGCGATGCTGGCCGATGAGGCGGCCAGACTGCCTGCCAAGCGCTGGGCCATATTGGTGCCAAACTTCGAATACGGACAAAGCGCGGCGGCAAGTTTCAAACTATTGTTGCGGGCGCGCCGCCCGGATGTAGAATTCGTTGCTGAGCAATGGCCTGCGCTCGGTAAAATCGACGCGGGCGCGACAGTCCAGGCTTTGGAAAAAGCCAAGCCCGACGCGCTTTTCACAGCCCTTTTTGGCCTCGATCTGGTGAAATTCATACAGGAGAGTGAGCGCCGCGGCGCGTTTACAAATACGACGGTGGTGTCGATGCTGAGCGGGGAGCCGGAAAACCTTGACATGCTCAAGGGCAACACACCCAATGGCTGGATCGTCACCGGCTACCCGGAGGAACAGATCAACACGCCGGAACATCTCACATTCGCCGCCGCCTACACCAAAAAGTTTGGTGTAGCGCCGCAACTGGGTTCGGTTGTCGGCTATACCGCGCTGACGGCGCTGGCGCAGGGGTTGAACAAGGCCGGTTCAGCGGATTCGGAAAAATTGGTGCGGGTGCTGCGCGGCTTGCGGTTCGACAGCCCGATGGGACCGATAACTTTTCGCGCGATTGATCAGCAATCGACGATGGGGGCCTATGTCGGCACGCTGGAGCAAAAGAACGGCAAAGGGAGCATGGTCAACTGGCATTATGCGGATGGCGGCAAGTATTTGCCGAACGATGCCTACGTGCGGGCTCGCCGGCCTGCGGCTGCGATGAACTAAGGGGGCGTCAATCGTCGTTGCCATCGGCGGTAGGATGCTGGAAGTGTAGAAGGACGTTTTTTCAATTTGCCGAATGGAGTGCTCATGCAGCAAAAGATATTAGTCGCACGTGCGGTATTTCCGGATGTTATCGACCGTCTATCGCAGTATTTTGAGGTTGCCGCGAATCAAGCGGACCATGTTTATGCGGACCAAGAGCTGGTCGAAAAAATGACCGGCATGGATGGCTTGCTGACCACCGGCAGCGAGCGCATCACTGCCGCTGCGCTGGCCGCCAATCCCGGTCTGAAGGCTGTTTGCAACATGGCGGTCGGCTACAATAATATCGATGTGGACGCCGCCACGCGTTCCGGGATCATGGTAACCAATACACCCGACGTGTTGAATGAAACCACCGCCGATTTTGCCTGGGCGCTGATGATGGCAACGGCACGCCGCATAACGGAGGCGGAGCATTGGCTGCGTGCCGGGAAATGGGTCAAATGGCGTTACGATACGCTGCTTGGCGCGGATGTGCATGGTTCCACGTTGGGTATCATCGGCATGGGGCGCATCGGGCAGGCGATTGCGCGGCGCTCGTCGGGTTTCGGCATGCAGGTGATTTATCACAACCGCTCGCGCCTTACAGCCGATCTGGAAGGGCGCGCAAACGATGCGCAATTCGTCAGTAAAGAGGTGTTGTTGCGCACTGCCGATCATGTGATGTTGGTATTGCCTTATTCCCCCGAAACCCATCATACGATAGGCGCAGCGGAACTGGCCTTGATGAAGCCGAGCGCCACGCTGACCAATGTGGCGCGTGGCGGCATTGTGGACGACGTGGCATTGATCGCCGCTTTGCGCGAGCGCCGTATTGCTTCTGCCGGTCTGGACGTATTTGAAAATGAACCGGCGCTGCACCCCGATTTCCTGACTTTGCCGAATGTGGTGCTGACCCCGCATATCGCCAGCGCTTCCGAATCGACGCGGCGGGCGATGGCCAATTGTGCGGCGGACAACTTGATTGCTGCGCTATGCGGCACCAGCCCGCCGAACTTGTTAAATCCTGCCGTCCGGCGAAAGGAATAGGAATCGTGGCCGACATCAGCATTACACAGAAGCATAAGTTGTCGCACAAAAAAGCCAAAGCTGCAGCGCAAAAGGTGGCGGATCAGCTTGCGGAGGAGTATGGCGTCAGCGCAGATTGGGACGGCAACGTATTGAATTTCAAGCGTAGCGGCGTTTCCGGAACCCTGGAGTTGTCCGCGCATGAAGCCCAGCTCGATATGACGCTCGGCTTCATGCTCAAGGCTTTTTCTTCAACGATCGAGGAACACGTGCATAAAAACATGAAGAAGGTGTTTGGCGGCTGATGCCGTCAGCGCCGAACAATGCGAATTTCTAACCCTTCAATTCGGTGATCAAATCGACGTATTGCTGCATGGCCTCTTCTTTTGAAATGCCCTTGATCGCATCCCACGCGTCCCATTTGGCGCGTCCGACCATATCGGTCATGCCGGGGCGTTGTCCTTCTGCATCGCCGTTGCTGGCTTGCTTGTATAGCGCATACATCTTGAGCAGGGTCATATTGTCCGGGCGCTCAGGCAGATTCTTGGAATCGGCCAAGGCTTGATCAAACGGGGCTTGCAGAGTCATACGTCTCTCCTGTTGGATGAAAATGGAATAGCGCGATAGCGTCAATTAACTGATGGGCGAACGGTGGCGGCGTTTGCCGGCACGAGCGCGCAACGATTGGTCGACGTGTGCGGCCCAGCCTCGGCAGTCGAGCACGGTCATGCTGCACAGGAACGGCATTTATCTGACCTTGATTAATTCCACTTCAAAGATCAAGGTGGCATTCGGCGGAATCAAACCGTTCCCGGTACCGCGTGGCCCATACGCGAGCGCTGCAGGGATGAAGAGCCGGCGTTCGCCGCCGACCTTCATGCCTTGCACGCCTTCGTCCCAACCTTTGATCACCATGTGCTGTCCAAGCTGAAACGTGAACGGTTCGCCGCGGTCCCGGCTCGAATCGAATTTCTTCCCCTGGCTACCGTCGGCATTTTGCAGCCAGCCTGTGTAATGCACAGAAACCGAGTTTCCCGCTTGCGCACTAATGCCTTTTCCTACAGCGAGGTCCAGATACTGCAGCCCCGAATCGGTGGTCACGGATGCGCTCTTTGTTGCCGATGCGCTGGCGGCCGCGTCAATTGCCGCGCCGTCTGCCGACATGGCGTCGGGAACGCAGGTCAGGGCGATAGCGCTGGCGAATAGGCCAAGCGCCAATTTTCCCCACCGGGTTGACTGTGGTTTCATCATACTCCCAGCAGTTCGACTTCGAAAATCAGGGTGGCATTCGCCGGAATCACTCCACCGGCACCGCGGGCGCCATAGCCCAGCGCGGAAGGGATGATTAGTTTGCGTACGCCGCCGACCTTCATGCCTTGCACGCCTTCATCCCAACCCTTGATCACATGGCCGGCGCCCAGCGGGAATTCGAATGGCTCGTTGCGATCTTTGCTGGAGTCGAATTTCTTGCCGGCGCTGCCGTCGGTATTTTGCAGCCAGCCGGTGTAATGGACGGTTACCTGCACGCCGGCGCCGGCTTCCTCGCCTTCACCGATGGTGATTTCTTCGTATTGCAAACCGGATGCTGTCATGGTGGTTGACATGTTATTCCTTGTAGAGTGGGTCATTGACTGGCGAGATTGTAGCAGGTAGAACGGCTGTTGTTATGGAGGAGTTGCTTTTGCTTTTAGGACGGGCGATTGCAGGGAGATCGCCGCTAAATTATGGCTTGATAATGAAATCGCCGTCACACCAAAAATAGTGCTGACCCCCTCTCGGCTCGGCCTGTCGTTTCAGATGCCAGTGACTTAGCGTAGCCCGGACGCATGTCATGTGATTGTCGACGTCGGATTTCTGGAAAGATGAGTTGGACTCAATGCAATTGTTTCATCGGGAAGCCGCAATGTGCATTGCGCGGCGTAAAATGCGCATTTGGTCGCCGACTACAAGCAGGTTTCATGGACTTACACAGTGTCTGGTTGCTATTTTTGCATGTTGCCGCATTGGGTGGCGATGGTAACGTCAAGTTCGGTATCTCGTCGCATTGCACGAAGAAAGTTGCATTGTGAAAACAATATTGCTCGCATTCGGCAGGGGGCTGGCATCTCAGCTAAGCCCGCGCATACTGCTGCATACACTGTTGCCATTCTTTCTGGCAACGCTATTGTGGGGCGGTTTGTTGTGGCTCGGCTTGCAGCCTATCATCGACGCCATCAAACAATATTTTGCCGAGAATGACGGCTATGCGGTGAGCGGTACATGGCTGACCCTGCTTGGTCTGGCGGCGCTCAAGACGGTGATTGTGCCGCTCATCGCGATCTGGGCTTTGTTGCCGTTGATGGTGGTCACCGCATTGATGTTCGTCGGAACGATGGCGATACCGGCGATCGTTCGACATGTTGCTAGTCGTCACTACCCTGCACTGGAGCGGCGCCAGGGTGGCAGCTTCGCGGAAAAGGCATGGGTGGCGCTCAGTTCGCTTCTTATTTTTGTTGCATTGTGGATCATTACTACGCCGCTATGTGCATTGCCACTGGTGGGATTTGTGATTCAGCCGCTGTTGTGGGGTTGGCTGAGCTACCGTGTGATCGCCTATGCGGTACTGGCGGATTATGCCGATGCAGACGAGCGAAGGATATTGTTGCGCAGGCATCGCTGGCCGCTGTTGGCGATTGGCGTCGTCACCGGGATCTTAGGCGTTGCGCCGACACTTCTTTGGTTGGGCGGCACTATGTCGATTGTGCTATTTCCGGTTTTTGCGCTGCTGTCGATTTGGTTGTATGTGCTGGTCTTCACGTTTTCCGGCTTGTGGTTTACGCACTACAGTCTGGCTTCCGTGGGAAAATACCGCATTGCGGCTTTGACGGAAGCTTCACAAGCGCTGTCGTCCGGCGACTGAACGACCAATTATCTATACACGAACTGACTATATGGCTATCGGACTCATTATCATTGGTGACGAAATCCTGTCGGGCAAGCGGGCCGACAAGCATTTCGCCAAAATGATCGAATTGTTGGCTGTACGCGGATTGCAATTGGCCTGGGCTGAATATCTCGGGGACGAGCCCGCCCGCATCACGTCGGTACTCAAACGTACGCTGGCGGGAGACGATATCGTATTTTGCTGCGGCGGTATCGGCGCCACACCGGACGATCATACGCGTCAATGTGCCGCTGCTGCGCTGGGTGTGCCGCTGGTGTTGCATCCGGAGGCAAAGACACGAATACAGGAGCGCATCGCAGATACCGCGCGTGAGGCCGGTACCGAGTTGAATCTGGAAACGCT
>PKWO01000466.1 GCA_003132085.1 Oxalobacteraceae bacterium
GCTTCTTCAAGCGCGAAGGCCGTCCCTCCGAAAAAGAAACATTGACTTCGCGTCTGATCGATCGCCCGATTCGCCCGCTGTTCCCGGAAGGCTATCTTAATGAAGTGCAGATCATCATTCATGTGTTGTCGGTCAATCCGGAAATCGATCCGGATATCGCGGCAATGATCGGTGCTTCGGCTGCCCTGTCGGTGGCCGGCATTCCTTTTGCCGGTCCTGTCGGCGCCGCCCGCGTCGGCTATATTGACGGTCAGTACGTGCTGAATCCGACCACTTCGCAGTTGTTGAAGTCCGATCTCGACCTGGTGGTCGCCGGCACTGAAATCGCGGTACTGATGGTTGAATCCGAAGCCAAGCAATTGTCCGAAGAAGTGATGCTCGGCGCCGTGGTATTCGGCCATGAAAAAATGAAAGCGGTGATCGACGCCATTCACGAACTGGTGCGTGACGGCGGCAAGCCTGAGGTGGTATGGAGCCCGGCGCCGAAGAACGAAGCGCTGATCGCGCGGGTTGGGCATTTTGCCGAAGCCAAGCTGCGCGAAGCTTATCAAATCAGGGACAAGCAAGCCCGCACCGCCAAGCTGAAAGATGCGACCGTGGAAGTCAATGCGGCATTGGCAGCCGAAGCGGCATCGATCGGCGGCGTCGTGCCGGATGCGGCCGAAGTCAACACTATCCTGTTTGATCTGGAAGCAAAAATCGTCCGTTCGCAAATTCTGGACGGCGAGCCGCGTATCGACGGTCGCGACACGCTGACCGTTCGTCCGATCTCCATCCGCACCGGCGTCTTGCCGCGCACCCACGGCTCGGCATTGTTTACCCGCGGCGAAACGCAGGCTTTGGTCATTGCCACGTTGGGTACCGCGCGCGATGAACAAAAGATCGATGCGTTGATGGGTGAATATAGCGATCGTTTCATGCTTCATTACAACATGCCGCCGTTCGCCACTGGCGAGACCGGCCGAGTCGGCACGCCGAAGCGCCGCGAAATCGGTCACGGTCGTCTGGCCAAGCGCGCACTGGCGGCAGCGTTGCCGGCGCCCGAAGATTTCAGCTACTCGGTCCGCCTGGTTTCGGAAATCACCGAATCCAACGGTTCGTCTTCGATGGCTTCCGTTTGCGGCGGCTGCCTGGCGCTGATGGATGCCGGCGTTCCAATGACCGCGCATGTCGCCGGCATTGCGATGGGCTTGATCAAGGAAGGCGGAAAATTCGCCGTCTTGACCGACATTCTGGGCGATGAAGATCATCTTGGCGATATGGATTTCAAGGTGGCCGGCACCGCCAATGGCATTACCGCGCTGCAAATGGATATCAAGATTCAAGGCATCACCAAGGAAATCATGCAGGTCGCATTGGCGCAAGCCAAACAAGGCCGCATTCATATCCTCGCCAAGATGCAGGAAGCAGTACCGCAGGGCAAGAGCGAGTTGTCCGACTTTGCGCCGCGCCTGATCACCGTCAAGATCAATCCTGAAAAAATCCGCGACGTGATCGGCAAGGGCGGTGCGGTGATTCGTGCGCTTACCGAGGAAACCGGCACGCAGATCGACATCAGCGATGAAGGCGTGGTCACCATCGCTTCGGTGGATGCCGCCGCCGGCCAGGAAGCCAAACGCCGCATCGAAGAACTGACGGCTTCTGTCGAAGTCGGCAAAGTGTACGAAGGCACGGTTCTGAAGTTGCTCGACTTCGGTGCGATCGTTCAAGTCATGCCAGGCAAGGACGGCTTGCTGCACATCAGTCAAATCGCCAACGAACGCGTGAATGCGGTCGCTGACTATTTGAAAGAAGGCCAGCAAGTCCGCGTCAAAGTGCTGGAAACCGACGATCGCGGCCGTTTGAAGCTGTCGATGAAAGCCGCAGCGGCTGACGAAGGCACGGAGCCGCCGGTTCAGCAGCAGTAAGCCGACCTGGTTTTAGCGTGCGCTAAAACAAAACCGCCCACAGCGCAAGCCTGGGCGGTTTTTGTTTCTATAAATGGTCACGCAGCTATTTTACTAATGGCAACCGCAACTCCTGGCTGCTCAGGAATGCAGTTTTCGCCGCCTGACGTACAATGGCGGCATTCATTTATTAGTGAGACAGTCCTATGCGCGCGATTGAAATTACCCATCCCGGCCCTGCGGATGTGCTGAAACTATGCGAACGGCCGATGCCGATCCTGAAGCCGGGCGAAGTATTGATCAAGGTTCACGCCGCAGGCGTCAACCGGCCTGACGTCGTGCAGCGCAACGGACATTATCCGGTGCCGCCCGGTGCGTCCGATTTGCCGGGCCTGGAAATTGCCGGCGAAATTGTCGACGGCAGCGTTTCGGGCAGCAATTTTGCGCTTGGCGACATGGTCTGCGCGCTGGTGCAGGGCGGCGGATATGCTGAATATTGCGCGGCGCCTCTTGTGCAATGCCTGCCGATCCCGAAAGGCTTGAGCGCGGTTGAAGGGGCCTCTTTGCCGGAAACATTTTTCACCGTATGGAGCAATGTGTTCGACCGGGTCAAGCTAAGCGGCGATGAGACATTTCTGGTGCAGGGCGGCACGTCCGGCATCGGCGTGACCGCGATCCAGATTGCCGCCGCTTTCGGGCATCGCGTATTTGCCACCGCCGGCTCGGATGAAAAATGCCGCAANNCGGCGGCAAGGGTGTGGACGTGATTCTCGATATGGTCGGCGGCGATTATCTGGCGCGTGAAATCAGCTGCCTGGCCGAAGACGGCCGGCTGGCGTTGATTGCCTTGCTCGGCGGTACCAAAGGCGCCCTCGACCTGGGTCAGCTTCTGCGCCGCCGCCTGACCGTTACCGCATCAACCTTGCGGCCGCGTTCACGCGAATTCAAGGCTGCCATCGTGGCCAATCTGATTGAGCATGTTTGGCCTTTGCTTGAGTCCGGCAAAGTCAAGCCGGTGATTTATAAAACCTTTGCTCTGGAGCAAGCTGTGGAAGCGCATATCTTGATGGAATCCAGCCAGCATGTCGGAAAAATCATGCTGAAAGTGATTTAACCCCCAATGTTGGATGACATCGCGTGGCTTATCGCTGTCATGCCGCCGAATTGTGCATGTTTGCGGTGGTGACCGTTCAGCAAGTTTGACCATGTATGCGCCGCACGTTAAAATAGCGGGTTATTGAGAACAAGGCTTTTATGCGTCGCACACTCATCGCCGGCAACTGGAAAAT
>PKWO01000247.1 GCA_003132085.1 Oxalobacteraceae bacterium
TTCGACTTGATGGAAAAGTTCGCCGGCTATGGCTTCAATAAATCGCATGCGGCAGCTTATGCGTTGCTGTCCTATCACACCGCCTATCTGAAAGCCCATCATCCGGCGGCGTTCATGGCGGCTAACTTGTCGCTGGCGATGGACGATACCGACAAGATCAAAATCCTGGTTGAAGATGCGTTGGAAGTCTGTAAATTGAGTTTGCTGCCGCCTGACATCAACCTTTCCAGCTACCGCTTTACGCCGGAGGGCGAACCGGGCAAGAAGGCGACCAAAATTCGTTATGGATTGGGGGCGGTCAAGGGTTCAGGACAAAACGCGATCGAGGCGGTCATTGCCGCTCGTCAGGAAAGGCCGTTTGTCGATTTGTTTGACTTCGCCAAGCGTGTCGACAAGCGCCAGATTAACCGGCGCACGATCGATGCGTTGATTCGTGCCGGCGCGTTCGACAGCTTTGGCGTCGATCGGGCAATTCTGTTGGCGTCGGTGCCGTTGGCAATGGAGGGCGCGGAGCAAGCCGAAGCGGCTGCCAACCAGGTGAGCCTGTTCGGCGGTGACGATAGCGACCTGGATACTCAGCCCGAATACGTCAAGGCAACTCCGTGGAGCGAGAAGCAAAAGCTGACAGAAGAAAAACTGGCGCTCGGATTTTATTTGTCGGGCCATCTGTTCAATGCCTACGCATCCGAGGTGCGCAAATTTGCGCGCAACAAGTTGGCTGATCTGTCGCCATCGCGCGAGCCGCGCCTGATCGCCGGCGTCATCTCGGCATTGCGTACGCAAATGACCCAGCGCGGCAAAATCATGATCGTGACACTGGACGACGCTAGTGCAACGGTCGATGTGACGGTGTATAGCGAAATCTATGACGCCAACAAGAGTTTGTTCAAGGAAGACGAGTTTCTTGCGGTGCAGGGAAAGGTGTCGGAAGATCGGTTCTCCGGTGGCTTGCGCATTACCGCCGACAAGGTCATGGATATTGCGGCCGCGCGGATTCAATTCGGCAAAAAGTTCTGGTTTGCGCATCCGTCTGCGCTCGACACGGATCAGATCAAGGACTTGTTGTCACCCTATCGGTCTGCATCCGGCTTGCCGTTTGCAATGCGTTATACGCAAGAAGGTATCGGTAGTTGCGACATCATTTGGCCCGACGATTGGCGGGTGTTGCCGGCTGATGGACTGAAGCAATCGCTCAATGAGCGGCTGGGGGTCGGCAATGCAGAAGTGGAGTATTGAGCCTAGTGAATTTTGCGCCTATGCACATTATGCATGTCAACTTTGCCAAGGGATTTAGAGGTGGCGAGCGGCAAACGCTGAATCTGATTGAGGGGCTGGCCGCATTGGACGTGCCGCAGACGCTGGTGTGCCGTCCCGAGTCAGAACTACGCGAGCGCGCCGAAAGCGCTGGAATTTCGACGCGGTTGGTTACCCACCCGCTGCGGGGGCATCTGGCCGCCCCGGGTTCGAATATCATCCATGTGCATGAGGCGCGCGGAGCCTATTGGGCAGCGATTGAACAGGTGCTGCGCGGAACGCCTTACCTGATTACGCGGCGCATACCGAATCCGGTTTCCGGTAGCGTGGTGAATAATTTTGTCTATAGACGGGCGGTGGAGCTGGTCGGTGTTTCACGCGATGTCGCCGCCCGTCTCAGCGGGCAAACCGGTCGCCATGTACATATCATTCTTGACTCCTGCACCGTGCATGCGGCCGATCCGGAGCGGACGCTGGCAATCCGGGCCGAACTTGGCGGCGGTCCGATTGTGGGCCATGTCGGAGCGCTATATGACCATCACAAAGGGCAGTCGATATTGATTGCAGCGTTCCAGATGTTGACGGGCACGTATCCGGACGCCCGCTTGGTATTGCTTG
The DNA here is from genome assembly GCA_003132085.1 of Oxalobacteraceae bacterium. Lineage (GTDB taxonomy): Bacteria > Pseudomonadota > Gammaproteobacteria > Burkholderiales > Burkholderiaceae_D > PKWO01. Next base: position 1,873 of record PKWO01000247.1, read on the forward strand.
GCGACGGGCCGGATAAAGGCGAATTTCAACGGCAGGCGAGGAATGATCCGCGCATCGTTTTTGCCGGTTTTCAACCGGATGTCGGATCATGGATCGCGGCGATGGACGTGTTTGCATTTCCATCGCGGGAAGAAGGCTTGGGATCCTCGGTGCTGGATGCGATGTTGCTCGGGGTGCCGGTGGTGGTTGCCACGGTCGGTGGACTGCCCGAATTGATCGGCGCCCAACAGCGCGGTCTGATGGTGGACGGGAATGAACCGCTAAAGTGGGTAGGCGCGATCAGACGGATGCTGGAAGATGCGCCGTTGCGCGACCGTTTGCGCGATGCTGCGTTAAAATTTGCGCAGGCACATGATATTGCTGCGATGACCAGGCACTACATGGATTTGTACGAGAAGATCATCCGCGCTTGATTTTACGGCTCTTCGGTGTGGCTCGCTTCAGTCAGCAGCATCAACTTGAAATATTTGTGATAAGTACTTTCGGCGGAAGATATCGCGACCATCAGACCGGCTTTGCCATCCAGGAAACCGCGCCTGAAAATATACGAGCGCAGAAAAGACGATATCGCATGCAGGATGGCCGTACCGAGGCTACCGCGCTTGCCTGCCGCGTAAGCTTGCCGAGCGCCCAAAGACGAATATTGTTGTAATTTGCGCAAATAGGTGTCGTCGTCGGGGTAACTGAAGTGGATCATCGCGGTGTTCAGTTTTCCGGTTGAAACTTGCCGAACATCGACGCTTTCATGTACCAGATCGGTTGAGAAACGTCCGCTCTCGCGCCGGAACAGGCGCACGATATAGTCCGGGTACCAGCCCGAATGGCGGATGAAATGGCCGCAGTAACTGGACAGGCGCGGTAACGCGTAGGCTGCGTGCGTGTTGGCGGCCATCGCAGCAAGTATTTCGTCGCGCAATCCATCCGGTATCCGTTCGTCGGCGTCCAGCGATAGTATCCAGTCGCCGCAGGCGGCATCGAGTGCGCGATTTTTTTGCGGGCCGAAGCCGGGCCAGTCGCTTGTCTCTATTACCTTCGCTCCTGCTGCCCTCGCTATCGCAACGGTGTCATCGCTACTGCCCGAATCCACTATAATCCACTCATTCGCAAATTTAACGCTATCGAGACAGGCTCGAATATTATCTGCTTCGTTCTTCGTGATGATGATGACAGATAGTTTCATAAAGCGGTAATCGTGTGCTTGCGGTTTTCAAAAAACTTCATAGAGGATTGAGTAGTGGCGATTCGGCATAGATGATTATGTCCAATTAGCCTCGTATTGATTGTAATCGTTTTTGCTTGCATTTTGACCTTCAGGCCGACCAGGAATATGGCACGAGAAAAATAATGACATTTCCACCAAATTTGAAACGCCTTGCGCAGATGCTTGGGCCTTACCGAGGGCGCATTTTTCTTGCGTTGATCGGCATGGCGGTCACGGCGGCAACTGAACCGACGTTGGTTTGGATGCTTAAAGTGTTGCTGGACCGGGGGTTCGCCAAACCGCCGACGATTGCATTTTGGAGTGTGCCGGTATTTGTGATCGGTCTATTTGTGGTGCGCGGCGTGTCGACCTTTCTGACGACTTACATGATGACCTGGGTGTCGACGCGCTTGCTGAATGAAATGCGGCAAAAGATGTTTGACCGGTTGTTGGATGTGCCGCTCGGCTTTTACGGCTCCACGTCGGTCGGGCAAGTGATCAATTCGATGATGTTTGAAGTTCAGCAAGTCATCGACATGATCAAGAACGTGATCATTACGTCGATCCGCAGTTCCCTGACGGCGCTAGGCCTGGTCGGCTATTTGTTTTATCTGAACTGGCGGCTTACCTTGGTGACCGTGATCCTGATTCCATCCATTGCGTTGATTGTGCGCGCGACCGGAAAGCGACTGAGCCTGCTTACGCAGCGCTACCTGCTCATTAACGCCGAGTTGACGCAGGTCGTCGAAGAAACGACGCGTGCGCACCAGGTGATCAAACTGTTTGGCGGGCAGCGTTATGAAAAGACGCGCTTTGAGCGGCGCGCCGACAAGTTGCGTAGTTATTCGATGCGGATGTCCAGCACCTTTGCGGCGACCGTGCCAATCACGCAAACCCTGACTGCGGTCGCCGTATCTGCCGTTATTGTGATCGCGTTGATTCAAGCCACGCACGGCGAACAGACACTGGGCGCATTTGTCGCATTTATCACCAACATGTTGTTGATACTGGCGCCGTTGAAGCAATTGGCCGAAGTGAATGGCCCGCTGCAACGCGGATTGGCGGCATCGGATGCAGTGTTTAATATGATCGACTCGCCGAGTGAACGTACCGATGGCAAAGTGCTTACTGCGCGGGCGGCAGGAAGACTGGATTTTGTTGACATCGGTTTCTGCTATCCCGGTCAGGAAAAGGCGGCGTTGTCCCATGTCAATTTGACGGTGATGCCGGGAGAGACAATCGCGTTTGTCGGTATGTCGGGCGGCGGCAAATCGACGCTGGTGAATCTGGTGCCGGAATTTTATCCGGCGACCAGTGGTGAGATTCGCTTGGATGGCGACGCTATCGGCCGGCTTTCGTTGGAAAGCCTGCGCGCGCAAATGGCGATGGTCAGCCAGAGCGTGGTGTTGTTCGACGATACGGTGGCGGCCAATATCGCCTATGGCGACCCGCATCCCGACCCGGCGCGCATCTCGGCAGCCGCCAAGGCTGCGCATTTTGCCGATGTGATTGCCGGTTTGCCGCAGGGGCTGGAAACGCCGGTGGGGGATAATGGCAATCGGCTGTCAGGCGGGCAGCGCCAACGGCTGGCGATTGCCCGCGCGATTTATAAAGACGCCCCGATCTTGATACTGGATGAAGCCACCTCTGCGCTCGATTCCGAGTCCGAACGCGCGGTGCAGGCAGCGTTGGATCAGTTGATGCAAGGTCGAACCACGCTGGTGATCGCCCACCGCTTGTCGACGATAGAACGCGCCAGTCGGATTGTGGTGCTGGTCCATGGCGAGATCGTCGAAATCGGCTCGCATGCCGAACTATTATCCAAAAACGGCGCATATGCCAAACTGTATCACCTGCAATTCGAGAGTGAGGCGGCACCATAAATGGCTACCGGCCGAGTATCAGCTAAATGAGCATCAGCGACGGGTCCGATATGCGGCGCACGTTGGTCATTTCGCCGAACTGGATCGGCGACGCGGTCATGGCGCAGCCGTTGTTGCGCTTGCTGCGTGAACGCGATCCGCAGCGGCCGATCGATGTGCTGGCGCCCACCTGGGTAGCGCCGGTGTGGCGGGCAATGCGCCAGGTCGATACTGTCATCGAGTCGCCGTTCAAGCACGGGGCGTTGCAATTGCGCGAGCGTTGGAATTTCGCGCGGAACTTGCGTCAGCGCGGCTACGCCGAAGCTTACGTGTTGCCGAATACCTTGAAATTTGCATTGATCCCCTGGCTGGCGGGAATTGCGCGCCGAATCGGCTATCGCGGCGAGCACCGCTATGGGTTGATCAACGTGATGCATGTCGACGATAGTGCATTACCTAGGCCGATGGTGTGGTACTACGCTGCGTTGGCTACGGCACCGAACCCAGGTGTGGCGCCGCCGTCGGCGTTGCCGCGTCCAATGTTGCAAGTCACCGTTGAGCAAAAGGCCGAGGCAGTCTTTGGCGCGGGATTGCAGCCTGCGTTGCCGCTGATTGCGTTTGCTCCCGGCGCCGAGTTCGGTTCGGCCAAGCGTTGGCCTACATCCCATTTCGCGCAGTTGGCGCAGACTATTCGGCACAGCTACGCTGACGCCCAAATCGTTTTGTTGGGTTCCGCCAAAGACCATTCCGTGTGCGCCGAAATTGTTGCGTTGGCGCCGATGACGCGTAATCTCGCCGGCGTTACCTCGCTCGATCAGGCAATTGCCTTGATCGCGCAAGCGGATGCGGTAGTCAGCAATGATTCAGGGTTGTTGCATATTGCGTCGGCCTTGAATCGGCCGATCGTTGCGTTGTATGGGCCGACCGACCCGGACCACGCGCCGCCATTTTCCGATGTCGCCAAGTCCTTGTCCTTGCACCTCGATTGCGCCCCTTGCCGGCAGCGTGAATGTCCGCTGGGGCACCACCATTGTCTGCAAAACATCACCGCAGATATGGTGTGGCAGCCTCTGATGCCGATGTTGGCGGCACGAGCACACCGCATCAATCGCAGCTAGCATAGTGAAGCGGATCAGAGTGCCGGAGGATTTTGAATATTGACCGGGTCCGGAGCGGGGATTAATCCCCATTCAAGGAGCGCTATATATCCGTCTTTCGCTGCAACGACAATGGTATGGTTGTTGACGTGGACGACGGTATTGGGTTGGTCGTTGTGCGGTTCGGTCCAGCCGATGGCACGGCGCACGTAAACCGTCTCGCCATTCGCGTAGGCGTAGCATTCGAGAGACCCGAAGGCGCGTACTTGGCGCAAAATCGCGTCGACCGAATTGGAAAAATCAAGGGTACGTTCCGCCGCCGTAAAACAAGGCCAGTATTCGCCTGCGGCCTGCGGCTCGGATTGCTCCCATAGCGTTGAAAAATTTTTTGCAACGCGCCGGGCAAGGCGGCCGGATGCCATCTGAAGTTTCAGGTTCAGGCTCTCGTGGCATTCTTGCGCGTGCAAGGAAAACGGTTCGGCGGCGAGTATGTCGCCGGAGTCGAATTCCGGTTCAAGTTTATGGCAGGTGACGGCCCACGACTGGCGGTCTTCGAGTATTGCGCGCACCAATGGGTAAGGGCCGCGCGCCAACGGCAACGGCGACGGGTGGAAATTTACTGCATAGCTCAGATACGGAAGCCAATTGCCGATACGCCAGTTATAGCTGGCTACAATCAACGCTTCGCAGCCACGTTCGCGCAAATCCCGGAGATCGTCATCATTCATCCGCGTCAATTGCACGTCGATGCCGCGTCGCTCTGCCAGTGTAGTGATTCTGCTGTTGGCGTCCAATAAGTTGGTAGCAGGAACGGAAAACAGCTTCACCGGTTCCCAACCAGCCTTGAGAAATTCCTCAAATACGTTCACGTATCTGTCACAACCGGTAATTGCAAAGCGCATAAGGTAACGTTGCCAGGTGGGGTGGATGCATGCTGCGATGACGAATACAAGCGATCCATCAAATCATTTAATGCGGCAAAACTGCTCTTCTTACATTGTTACGCATCTCAATTAATATGCAGCGTAGGGTCCGACTCCTCCGGCTGTACTCTTTCCCTCTATGACCGTGTACACATTTCGCCCAAAAAAGAATGGCAGCCCCCAGTCAAAACCGCTGGCATCGCCGTTGGTTCCCGCTAACAGGCTGGAGGCGACGATCGACGCATTATTGAGCAAGACATTCTCATTGCCTACCGAGAAACTGACCGTGCCGCTGGTTCCGTTCAAGCCTATATGGTCTGCCGAAAGATTCAACGTCGACGCTGGGCAGTACCATCCACCGCTGCACTGGGCAATCGTGCTGTCATTGAAAAACAAACCGTTCGAGCCGCTATCGAGCAGACTATCGGGATATGTCACGCCGTTGTATTTCGTCTTGAAATATCCGGTACTCGGGTCTAGCGTGTATACCCGAGCGCTCCCCAATCCGTTGTTCGATTGCGTTCCCACGCCAAATGTCATCGTGCCGCTAACGCTTGTGGCGCCGCTGACGGAAATAGACGGCAAGCCGATGATCACACCGTTATTGTCGGTCGCAAACAACGTAATGGGATTCTGCACCTGCTGCGCCAGACTGATTGCAGTTGACTGACACGACGAAGAATTGCATGCGTAATACCAGCCGGGATCGGCGTTTTGTGCGCAACCGGCTCCGCAATCCTGGGCAAAAGGACCTACGCCCAATACGCCGTTGGCACCGAACGTCGCCACGCTGTTTTCGGCTACGCCTGTGCCGGAGCAATTCGTCGGCACAAGACTGTTGTAGGTCGGATCGCCGATCACTTGCATCGGAAGTGCGCTTGCGGTTTCGCCGGCAATTTGCATGTTGACGGTTTTGATAGGTCCCCAACTATAGCCGTCGGCAAACATTGTGCATTCGACGATTGCATTTCCATTCACATCGGTTTGCTGGGGCAGCGCCAATGACGAGGACAAAACCGACGAGATTATCCGGAGGCCATAAGAACCGGTATCGACCAACACGTGATCGATAGTCTGGCAATTGGACGGGTTGGACGGCGCACAAATGGTGACGCTGACGAATGGTTCGTTAACGGTACCGCCAGCCTCCGACGGTCCGGAATCGATCACAATTGTCTGAACATTGGTGTCGCTGGATGAACTTGTTGTCGTGCCGCTCGATGATGTATTGCTTGATGAGGCGCTTCCGCCGCCGCATCCCGCCAGGAGCAGCGCACATGCCATAAGCAAACCGAGAATGTCAGGTTTACGCACGATTTCTCCGTTTAAAATATTTCTTTGGCGGTAACGCCTTGCGGCACGTTTTGACGAACATAAGCGCTATATGTCTCCACCCAGAGCGGCAAGAGCCAGCGAGGGAATGGCCGCCGCCGCCAATGCAAGCTGCGTCAAATATGATTTTGGCTTCATTCAACTTTCCCTTTGCAGTAGAGCAATCCTGGGTCACTTGGTTCCCTTGAATAGCGTGCCAAAGCATGTTGGCATCGGCGTACTTTGCGCGTATTTCGCGCAACTGACGCAGCATCCGGGGTTAAATGTCGCTACTGCGGCATGGCGCCACCCATTCCGCCTGGTCTTTGCTTGCCGCGGTTTGGGGGCGGCGGCTGGTCGTTGGATTTGCATTCGTGCCCCTGATCGGCAACCCGTTGTAGCTGGTCGGCCAGCAACAGCAAAATTTTTTGCCGTTGGGCGTCGTCCAACGCATCGTTGATAGTCAGCCAGAATTCCCGTAACTGCTTGCTTTCCGGGTAGCTCAAGTCGGCTTCCGCCTGCACTTTTTTCGCCAAATCACGC
>PKWO01000542.1 GCA_003132085.1 Oxalobacteraceae bacterium
TGCCGACCTTCGCCTACCAGGTCAGCGGCGAATATGCGATGATCAAGGCTGCCGCTCAGAACGGCTGGCTGGACCACGATAAGACCATGATGGAAGCGATGCTGGCATTCAAGCGCGCCGGTGCCGATGGCGTGCTGACGTATTTTGCACGAGATATCGCGCGGCGCCTGAAGCACACGACCTGAGCGTCCGCTACCAGTTGTCGTCGACACCGGTTGGATGCGAGCAGCCGAAAATGAGAGGTTAAAAAAGCGCCCGGGAACCGACCCGTTAGATTAAAGTATTGAAAAATGCCCGGAGGAAGCTATTTCCCCCGGGCATTTTCTTTCCGAAGTTGAGTTCCTGAAATATTGCCAGGCAGCCAACGGCCATGCCGTACCATCGAGCGACTAGCAAAATTACGTTGTGTATGATCGCTAACTGCCTGATACCTGCCAGCCTAATTTCAATAAAATCGATTTCCGTGAGATGGCTTCACCCTCTGTGCTGACCTTGACGGGACGCCGTTACCAGCAAGAAAAATTTCACAATTGAACGTCGGCATCCCAAAAATCGACTGACCCTGAACGACCCACAAGAGACATACGACCATCAAAATTCACTACCCGATAACGGTCATCGGTGATCCGTGCACCTTGATCTTCGTTTACAGAGTAGACCGTTGAAATTCACTAGCGTTAATGAAATACGAATTTGCTATCGATGTTGGTGATGGCGTGAAATTTGAAACGTGGAGCAGTGATGCTTCTGGAGAACGTTTTTCTACAAGTTTTAAATCATTTTCTTCTCTATCGGATACAACGAAAACAGCCCCAGCGGGTAGCGGTAATCCAAATATATTTCTTCCCACAAGCTTGTTCGCCTGATAGTTGCCTAGGTACGTAGTTTCATTGGAGCGAATCATGAATGGAATGGAGAAATCATTGTGAGAACTAAAGTGTTTATCAACGTTTCCCGTGATAAACGCAATACTGAAATTGAATATCTCGTAGTTGCCAGGAGGCAGCTTTAAGTATTGCACCACACCGTTTTCTTCCTGACTTTGATAATCACGTTTCTGCGCGGAGAAAAAATTGTCTTGAAAGTAGCTGAACCGATTAACTTCTTTGTCACCAATTTTCCTGAAAAGAAAAGTGTAACTTGAATACGTAGTTTTAGCCGCTGCGCCAATCCCAATCGCTACTCGTCCCGCATCAGCGCCTTGGTACTGATTTCTCTCAGATGGCGTAGTGCAAGCAGAAAGTATCAATGTAAATGCCAAGACAAGAAATTTCTTCATAAATATAAGTTTGTATTCAAATTGGTTAGCGCCCAAATTTCACATGACACTTGACCGGCGTTCTTCAAGTGCAGCCCTCACGCTGCGGAAAACATTACCGCAAAGTTGTTACATATGCCACTATATTGCGGTTGATAAAAAAACATTAATGTCACGAAATCTTTACCGAATCTGGGCAGATTACCTCCTTCGCATCCGAATTTCCCCGTTTATGTAATCCACGATGCTACGGATACATGGGAAGGCAATTTATGCAGAAAAACCAAAAATTTATCAATACGGATGCGATATTTAGTTCGAGCCCAAGTCGGGAAGCTAGTTACCAGCATTTACTAGCACGTATCATTTATAGCACCATGAGATTTCGTTACCCTGCTGCGGACAGTCGCCAACGGCGAGTTATGGCCGATAGTGTGAATTCGACCTGTTGCCCGTTAACTGCCGGAATGCTAAAGTGTCAACGATACACCATTTTCGCGAATGTCGGCATTGTGGAATAGCACCGAATTCACCCTATCGGCCATCAGCGGTCTTTCAAGCGTGGCGGCAATTCGATGGTGATTGCGCAACTTTTTATTGGCGGTTACCCCGCCGGTTACCTTAAGCGTTGGAATGCATGATCCACTATATTGATGACGCGACGGCCCGAGTCACACAACTTCGCCGACTGTGGCTTGACTGGGATCCTATCGGAGTAATCGTCGATGGTTGGGCCCGACGATGAATATGACTCGTACATCGATCCAACGTTAACAATGCTTTCGAATCACGTCTCTGTGGATGATCTTGCCGCATACTTGGAACACACCACGTCCGAAACGATGGGTTTAGGAACGAGCAATGCATCTCATCAACGAGCACGTGCATTTGCCCAGCACCTTATCCGGTGGTTCGGAGGCAGAGATAAAAGCTAACCGGACCTACAACACGAAATGCGATTTGTCCCGTCAGTGGCGGTGGATGAAGTGATGAGTTACGATGGCGATGCGCCGGGAATGGCGCTGACCGGCCAAGTGCGGCCACTGACGGCATGACCCAATATGGTGTTAAATTACCAATCCCGCAGATGCATTGGTAGTTCGTTTCCCTAGAATGCAGAATAAAATTATTGCGGAGATGAAGGAATGATCTCAAAACAGAGTGCCCCGGTTGGCTGGTCCATGCTTATGTATGAACTTGAGGATGCAAAGGAACATCTTGCTAATCTTATTTTGGCTATGGATACGGACGCGGAATATGACGAAGCAAACATGCGCATTGACCTCGGACACGTATTTTCTCACTTAAATCGCGCTTGGCATCGACGCGATGTGCCGGAAGATTTGACCGAAGATCAATGGAAGAAAGCGAGCCAATTTCCTGTTGATCTGTCCCCGATCTAATATGGACCGGAAGTGTTGTCAATTATCGAAATTCCGTTGTCGGTCAGAGGCGGCCGAGCATTGCGGTCCGAGGGGCCACTCGAATGGAGCAATAACACATGAATTTTGATGGAGTTGAGTACTCGTTCTTGGTAGCAAGTGACGTTCACTTACGTGATGGCCTTGGCTTTGAGGTATATCGACATAGCGATAAAAAGGAATTCGTGCTTGAGGTATTTCGCGACGACGGCAAACTTCAGTATGTTGTTTCGCAGTTCGTACCTCAGCTTCCGCTTTCGCTCATTGAACACGTTGCCAAGGTGGCGCGCGAAGAGCTTGGCGGATTTGTGGCTTAAAACGCCCCCAAAAGGCGACAGTGGCATACCGAATCAATCTGATACCATGATTTCAATTTTCTTGGGATACATGCCTTGACCAAATCGGATACACAGACAACCATTGCGTCAGCTGGAAATGTTCTTCCTGCCGCCTTGGCATGTTTACGGTCGCTTGGATACGAAGTCGCGCTCACCAATGATGGGTGCTTTTGCAGGGCGACACGCGATAACAATGTACTCGTTGCTGAAGATACGTTGCAGTTACTTGGTCTCGCAAAATTGGAGGCGAAAAGAGGCAGCGATTGGCGGCCATCCGATCCTGAAGTCGAGTCCTACCTTACCTTCGATGATGCTAAAAATGGTGCATCCCCGAATGTAACGACAAGTAAGTGCGAAGTTTATTTTCGTCTATGTGGTGACGAATTCGAGCCTGATAAAGTTAGTCAGTACATTGGCCTTGTCGCCACAAGGACGCGAAGAAAGGGAGAGAGAAGAAAAGATGTACCACTCCCGCGAAACTCCACCTGGCAGTTCTCGACAGGGGTAATTGAAAGCGATGTAATTGATGTGTATGAAATGTCTGCGGCGCTAGTGGAGCGGCTTGCCCCATACACGTCTAAGATAGCTGAGGCAAAAGCGATTTTCCAACTAACCTGCGTTCTACAAGTTGTCCTTTGGATTGATCAAAATGAAGAGAAGTCAATGCCGGCAATTGGATTCGAGCAAGGTGTAATTGATTTTCTAAAAGCTGTTGGCGGCACTATTGACATAGATACCTATCGCAACTAGTACTTGCCTTTCAAGGCTAAAGTGAACGTCGGGTTTGGGGAATTGGCTAAGACCGCTGTGGGTCGGCAGCGTTCATTCGGATCGTGGACAGCCGACATTCAATTTCGTACCGCCAATAGCGCCCCGTCAGCGTTAGCACAGAGGGTGAAGCCGTCTCACGGAA
>PKWO01000361.1 GCA_003132085.1 Oxalobacteraceae bacterium
ACATCCTGATGCGCTTCTTCACGGTAACCGACGCTAAAGCGGCGCGCAAGTCGGTGCTCTACGGAACCTGCTTCATCGGCTATTTCTATATGCTGACCTTCATTATCGGTTTCGGCGCCATCGTTCTGGTTGCCAATAATCCGGAGTATGTGGTCGACGTCACCAAAAACGTGCTCAACCTCAAAGGCGGCGGCAGTATGCCGGCGGTTTATCTGTCGCATGCCATTGGCGGAGATTACTTCCTTGGCTTCATCGCCGCAGTGGCTTTTGCCACTATTTTGGCGGTGGTGTCGGGGCTGACGCTGGCAGGTGCTTCGGCCTTGTCGCATGACATTTATGCCAATGTGATCATGAAGGGCAAAGCGACCGAGGCGCAAGAAGTGCGCGTGTCCAAGTTGTGCGTCATCGGTCTTGGCGTGCTTGCCGTGCTTCTTGGCATTGCATTCGAGAAGCAAAACGTCGCTTACATCGTCGCATTGACGTTCTCGATCGCCGCTTGTGCCAACTTCCCGATCTTGGTGATGTCGGTGTTCTGGCGCGGATTGACAACGCGCGGGGCGGTGTTGGGCGGCTATACCGGGATTTTCGGCTCGATCGGGCTGCTGATCATCGGTCCGACCGTATGGACCAAGGTACTCAACATGGGGCCGGCTATCTTCCCGTACGACTTCCCGACCTTCGTCGTGCTGCCTGCCGTGCTGATCGTCGCGTTTATTGCGTCGGTGACCGACAATAGCGAAAGTGCGAAAAAAGAAAGAGCGGCATTCGACGCTCAGAAAATTCGTTCTGAAACCGGCTTGGGCGCCGAGGTTGGCGCTTCTCACTAAGATGTGAAGTTCTATTTGTTAAGACTGGCCGCCGGGTTTTTCCGGCGGCTTTTTTTTGGTTTTTTGGTCGGCATAAGCATGAACTATTGAGAATATCAATAGCAACGCTTGCCGGGAAAAGACTGGATGCCGGGCCAGCAGCAATCGAACCGTCTCAAAACATGGCGAGTTGGTAGTTGAGATTCAACCGTTGTTGAAGACGGCGTGCCTGCAGAAATGATTCTTTCAAAATTCGGCGATCGAGTTGGTTTAGTCGCGCCGGGGGAAAGCGGTTGTCGCCCGGCCGGCCTTGCCCGATTTCCAGGTATTGTTGGCGCAAACGCAAAAGCTGAATGAAATTAAATGCCTCGATCAGTGCTTCGTTGCCGTCAGCATTGTGGCCGATTGCCGCAGCGCGACGCAGGCGCTGTGCCGTGTTGGCGGTTTCAATGCCGAGCGCAAGCGCAAACACTCTGGCCGCGTCGACAAACAGGCGCGCACCGAACTTCTTCAGATCGATGAAGGGTTCTCCGCCGTTCTCCGACTCGGTGACGAAATCGCGGAACACGCCAAGCGGCGGCGCCGCCACGCGCAGCGCGTTGGACGCAAGCATGCGCTGAAACGCAGTATTGCTTTGGCTTATGCCGAACAGATGCCGATGCATGTCGTCGGCCAGCGATCCGTTGCCATAAATGGCGCGGAAGTCGAAAAAAATGCTTGCGTTCAGAAGCGCCAGCGGCTCCGGTTTGAATATCCATTCGGAGAAGCGTCCCTTCCACTCGTCAAGCGTAAGGCACCACTCAGGATTGCCCGCCATGATATTTCCCTCGCACAGCGGATAGCCGCAGCGGTCGAGGTCTGCATTGACCGCTTGCGCGAAAGAAAGCAGTCGCTCCTTTGCTGCCGATGCTGTCGTCCCGGCAGGACATTGGAACACGATTCCATTGTCTTGATCGGTGCTGAGAGTCTGCTCTTCCCGTCCTTCTGAACCAAAGGCGAGCCAGCACCATTCAATGTCGGATAGATCATGCCCCTGCAAATTTATTTCGATAATACGTCTGGTTACCGCATCGTTGAGCGCGGAAATGAATCGGGTGATTTGATCTGCGCCAACGCCCTGTGCCAGCATGCTCATGGCGAACTGATGAATGTCCTTGATAGCCTGTACCAAAGCGCCGACATCGGGAGCGGATTCAATAGCACGGCGAATATAGCCGACTCCTATCCTTTGCAGCGCGAAAAGATCCCGCTCCGACACGACACCGGCGAGACTCCCGGCCGCATCCACCAACAGAACATGGCGCACGCCTCGTTCCGACATCGCAAGGTTGGCGTCATAGACGCGCGCGTTTTCGGGCAACGTGATCGGATTAGCGGACATGACCGCCGAGATCGGCTGGGTCAGCGCGGCGTTGGCTAGCACCACCCGCCTTAGAACATCGCTTTGAGTCAGTATTCCGACCGGGAATCTTGCGGCGTCGACTACGACTATCGATCCGATCCCATGCTCATTCATCAGTTCGAGCGCGTGCCGAAGCGGGGTGTCCGGCGTCACCGATATCGGCAACCGTTTGATCAGTTGGCGCAACTCTGTGTTGAGCGATTGCTGGTCGGCAGCGAATTGCGAGAACCGCGTTTGCATATTGCGGCGCGATTCGTTCAACAGGTTGGAAAGATAGTTGCTGCAATAGCGAGCAAACACGTTGCTTAGATCAACCAAATGGAGAAAATGTTCGGCCGGAAGTGCATAGCAAACAAGGTCGCTTGCCGCGTCGTAGGTATTGGTTGTCGGCCGGTTGCCGCTCAAGGCGCCGATCGGGAAGCACTCTCCCTCCGATAAAGTCCAGTTGGCACCGCCGGAATCGCCGCTCTCTTCGACGCGCACCCGGCCCCGCACAATGATGTACAGGTAGTCAGGCCGGCCGGTATCGGGTCCGGCCAGACGACGCCCGCCGGGGAAATGCAACAGCTGGAGGTGGGTTGACATGAATCGAACCGCGTCGGGCTCGAGTCGATCGAATGGAGCGTGGCGATCCAGGAACTCTGTGGCTGACATTTCGGTCATGACAATGCGATCCGGTTTAAGCGACGGTTAATATTTGATCTTGGCGTAATAGGTACGTTCGGATGCTTCACGCGCTTCACGCAGCGTCCTAATGCCATTCTCAGCCAGCAGCGGAATCATTCTCAGAAAAACCTCGCCGGCCACGATGGCATCGCCCAATGCGGTGTGCCGGCCGATTATGTTGATGCCAAACTGCTCGGCGATGACTTCCAAGCTGTGCGATTCCTGATCCGGATGAATCACGGCCGATAATAACAGCGTGTCGAGCAGGGGCTGGCGGAATGCGATCCCGGTGGCCTTTTCTTTCATCTGGAGGAACCGCATATCGAATGCGGCGTTGTGCGCCACCAATACGGTATCTTCGCAAAATGCATAAAATTCAGGCAGTATGCGGTCGACTGTCGGCTGGCCGCGCAACATCTCGGCGGTGATGCCGTGAATTCGCGTCGATTCGAGCGCGATCGGACGCTGCGGATCGATCAACTGATCGAAGACCTCGTTCTTCAGCAGCCGTCCGTTGACGATGCGGGCTGCGCCGATCTGGATGATCTCATCGCCGTCCGACGGTTGCAAACCGGTGGTTTCGGTATCGAACACCGTATACGTCAATTGCGACAGCATCCGATCGTCGAGCGCGCGAGTCTGTTCAGTTTGACGGAACAGGTCGAAATCGTAATATTCGGGCCGGCTCTCGTCATGCGGCGTCAGGGACTCGGTGCTCTGAGGCGTTGGCGTTGGTGCCGCCGGAATCAGGATACGGAGGTAGGAGCGAAATGAGACTTTTTCACGCTGAAACCAGAGCTCTCCTCCATGCCGTTCCACTACCTCGCGCAACGTGAGCGGGTTGTTCTCGCCGCCCGCCGACATGGGCTCCAATTCCCATGCGATCAAGGTCTCGGTCCCGATCACCGCGCCGGTCCAGATCAGGTCGAGATACGCCAGGCGTCCGACCTGCGCCAAACGAAAGCGTACTTCCCGCACTTTGAATTCATCCTGCAGGCGCGAAGCCAGATAGGTCAACCCTTGCAGCAGCGAAAAACTGTCGACCTTGATCCACAATCCTTCTGCAATTTCCTCGGTCTTGGTGGGAAGTTCCAGACGTTGCTCGATGCGTCGCTGCGCCGCTTGAATCAAATCAAAGCTCGCGGTCACCCCGCTCACGATGCGGCGGATTTCACTGCGCCCTTCCACCTGCAGCCCGTTTGGGCAATAATCGCGGAATCGGGAGATCTCCAACAAACCGTCCAGGTAGCGGTTCAGTTCTTCGCGCTGCATTGCGGCACCCATCGCATAAGCCAGAGAGAATTGTACCCGCGCGCACGCCGGCGCAGCGTTTGCCCGACACTGGTAGCCGGTTTCGGAATTTCCGATACCACGTCTGAATTAGGGGAGCATGAGGGGAT
>PKWO01000200.1 GCA_003132085.1 Oxalobacteraceae bacterium
CGAAACGGGTCGTGACCGCATACGTGGAACCGGGCATAAAAGAAGCGCAAGCCGAAGACCGTTACCAGTTCGAACGGCACGGTTATTTTGTCGCCGACCAGGTCGATAGCAAACCTGGCAAACCGATATTCAACCGTATCGTGACCTTGAAAGACACGTGGGAAAAATAGATCAACGCGCTTTCAACCTGAGATCGGCGACACGCAATCTTACTTGGTCTTCGTCAAATCGAAAGGCCTCACATCGCCGCAATCGGCCGAAAGCCACTTGCCGCTGCTTTCCTGATGTTGATTGACCGCGCGGCCTTGAACGGTGCCTTTGAAATCGTAGGTCGAGCTAAAGCTTTCACCGCTCAAATGCTTGCCTTTGGCCGTACCTTGCCCCCGCAAGCGAGGGCCATCGCAGACAATGTCAACCGTGTATTCATTGCCGTTGCGGTGGAAATTCTTCGATTGGCAACCGGCGTCGCCTTGATGCATTTGCGGAGGCTGATCGCGTTCGGCCACTTCCTGGGACACGCAAACCTTGGTCACTATCGCGCCGTCCTGGATTTGCGGCACATTCACACCCATCTGACGCATTTTCTCCAATTGTTCAGGGGGAATTCTCGGCATGCTTTTCATCGCGTCAGACTTGATGGTCATTTCCCACAGGCCCGCCTTCATCGGCCCGGCCGACCAAACTGCGGTAGACCAGCACAATATTGAGAGCAGCAGTATGGAAACAGCATCTTTATGCATAATCGCCCTGAAGTTAAGGGGAGATGCTACTCCCGATCAGGCATTCGGGCAATCTGACTACTGTCAATGCTAAGTAGAAATGTCCCCTTTGCTGCAAAGTAGAGATATCCCCTGTTTGAGTCAAGCCTGCCAGACACCGTAGCCGGCTTCACGCAGTCCAATCGCCAGTTCCACCTCCATATCGCGGGCACCGTCATAGGGCATCGGGTTATACGCCTCGTAAAGCTTAGGCAACAAGCGCAACCCATACTCCCTCACATACTTGTTCGACTGTATGCCTGCCTTATGTTTATCAAACCGAAGATCCGGGTTCAGTCCGGTCATGCCGACGTATACGCAGGGCTTGCCGCCGACATAATCGGGATTGGCTTTTTTGAAGCGCGGCTCGTAAAGAACGTCTGTTGACAATTCAATCACGTAGACATGGTAGTGGTAGCGGCGTGGCATTCTTCGAGCAATAAAGTTCGCGTCAAGCATAACACCTTGTGCCTACGTGACAACCGATAGCCAGGATATTGGGGCAACCCGAACCGCTCGGACGAGCAGGTACAATGGAGGTCTACTATCCTTATATCGTTGCCCTTTAAGCAATTATGCCCAGCCACTCGTTTCGCCGCCTGATACGTCACCGCCCTCGCTTGGCCATCGCCATTGCGGCCGGTTTGGGCATCGGCTTTTCGCTGCCTTCCGCCTGGTCATTGATTACCCGCATTCTGGCCGGATGGAATTTTGCCGTGTGGTCATATCTCCTTTTAATGGGGTGGCTTATGTTGCGCGCCAGCCATGCAAGGGTACGAAGAATTGCCGAACAGGAAGATGAAACTGCTGCCGTCGTACTAGTCATGTTATCTGTAGCCGCCATCCNNGTAGAACTGGCGACACTGAAGAATTTGCCGGTAGGGTTACGGCTCGGGCACTACGCGTTCACCGCTGCAACGGTATTCGGTTCCTGGTGCCTGGTGGGTACGATATTTACGTTTCACTACGCCCATATGTTTTATCGGGCGCCGCCCAATGCAGTGCCCTTGCATTTCCCCGACAATGAAGCAAGCCCGGACTATTGGGATTTCCTCTATTTTTCGTTCACGATTGCCGTTGCGGCGCAGACGTCCGACGTCAGTGTGATGTCCCGCGCAATGCGCAAAGTGGTATTGGCGCAATCGATACTGAGCTTTTTATTTAATGCCGCCATCCTTGGCTTGTCAATTAACATTGCGGCCAGCATGGTGGGGGGGTAGAACGGCCAAAGCAATTGCAGGACAGGGGCGCAAGCGCAGGCAACGCTGCCCGGCCGCGATTGTTTGCCGCAGTCAAACAAGATGTACGCGGAAAGTGCCTTTGATCAAACCCTTTCGCCGATTTCCGTTCGTTACCTGCATTGCGCCGGTTTGGTTGCGTTTATGCTAGCCTTCCCGCAGGATCATCACACGATTGCCATGTATACCCACTTTTTCAAGCTAACGCACAGCCCGTTTTCCATCGCCCCGGATCCGCGCTTCCTGTTTATGAGCGAGCGCCATCGCGAAGCGCTTGCCCATTTGTTGTATGGCGTGAACGGCGGCGGCGGGTTCGTATTGCTTACCGGCGAGATCGGTGCAGGAAAAACCACGGTATGTCGGTGTTTTTTGGAACAAATCCCAGAAAATTGCAATGTTGGCTATATCTTCAACCCAAAATTGACCGTCAACGAGCTGCTGAAGTCAATTTGCGACGAATTTCGCGTCACCTACCCGAGCAATGGCAGCAATCCGGCAAGCATCAAGGGCTATGTCGACGCATTAAATGCATTCCTGTTGCTCGCGCACGCCAACGGTCAACACAATGTGCTGATCATTGACGAGGCGCAGAGCCTGTCCATCGAAGTGTTGGAACAATTGCGTTTGCTGACTAATCTGGAAACCAACGAGCGCAAATTGCTGCAGATCGTGCTGATCGGCCAGCCCGAACTGCGCGCCATGCTGGCGCGACCGGAACTTGAACAGCTCGCCCAGCGCGTGATTGCGCGCTTCCACCTGGACGCGCTGAGCGACGCCGA
>PKWO01000239.1 GCA_003132085.1 Oxalobacteraceae bacterium
ATCGCTGATCATCGTTTTTCACCAACTCCAGTCATGAAACACCTTCGAAGTCAGCTGTGGGACCGCTTTCGGAAGATAGAAGGCGGAAAAACCAAATTCGATGGCAACAAGTTCGAAAGCTTGGTTCGTGCGCTGCTCAAAGCGCACGTTCCAGGTCAATGGGTGGCGACGCCACGTACCCGTGATGGCGGCAAGGATGTGGTTGACCGGTCTATCCCGGGCGAGACAGCTTGGGCAGAATGCAAGATGTATAAAGCTCCGCTTTCCCTGCAAATTGTAAGCAATACCTTGGTGATGGCCGTAATCGAATCCGACGTGAAACGCATTTTCTTCTTTTCTTATAGTGCGATGATCGAGAACGCCAAGGCCTATCTTGGCAAATTCGCTACCCAAACCGATAAAGAAGTGCAGGTCTTCGATGACGAGTTACTGGAAGAATTGATATTGGCTACACCAGGACTGATGCGTCATTATTTTCCGGGTGTCACAATCCCGGCGAACCTGGCATCTGTGCCTGCAATGCCGACGATCCGTAGTCATTTTTCGTCGGACGTTTATGTCAGCCAGCAGCAGTTGGGCTTTATCGATGGGCGGGAAAAACCGCGGCAACATGTGATCCCCATCAATACACCGTGCGTGTACGAGATCACCCTAATCGCGCGCCATGCTAGCGGGATCCTACGGTTCCGTCTGGAACATGAAGAATTCACACACTTTGACATCCTGAATCCGGGACGTTTCGCTAGCATCGGCAATATTGAGCTAGCTGGTGGGCAAATGCTGAACCTACCGATCTATTTGACTCCAAAGGCGTCGGGTCCACTCATCATTCCGGCGCTGACTCTGCGGATGGGGACCAACACTGTGGCGAGCCTCCCAGCGCTACCGCTGTCCGTATCGGCCTTGGTGCGTCCTGTCCTAGTCGGTCCGCACGTGCTAGCGGCCCTGCGCGCATTCGAAATAGCGATCTCTAGCGGCAACCTGATTCGCGTGTTTGCCGTATACGGTAGCAGTGGAGTCGGGAAGTCGCGCTACATCGACGAGGCTATGACGCGCCTACTGAAAAATGGCTTCGACCTTCATCACTTTGACGGCGGACGGTCGGGCAATGACACAAGCGAGCGTTTTATCAAGCGCCTGCTATGCAGTCTTTGGCGTCTACCTGACCCCTCTGTCATGGGAACAAGCGAGGAAGATCCGGATACTGCTGAGGCAATCGCTGCGGACGCTTATGGAGCGGTATGCGATATGGTCTACAACTGGAAGCAGGAGCGGTTCGCGGCGGCCGATGACGAAGTGATCACGACCCTCTGCCGCGGCCTAGCCAGCTATCGCGGCGCTTTAGTGATTGACAATGTCCAGGCATTTCGTCCCGAAATTGTCTCTTTGCTACAGCGGCTGTGCGAAGCCGTGGCCGCAGTGCCCGGCCAAGCGACCATCATACTCGCCTTCAATGAGGACGAGCTAATCTTCAACGACATGGCACGCGACTGGCTGTATGCGCTCCGGCAGCCACATGGCGACGCCGTGCAAACGCTTTCCCTGCCGGAATTGAGTGCAGCAAACGCCGAATTTTTCCTGGATAGCCTATTCTCAAGGTTTGCTTCGGACCAGACGTTTTCGCAAGCCTACCCGGAACTCGTGAAGTTAATTCGCACCCACATTCTGCCGCGTCCCCTCGATCTGTTCCAGTTTATAAAAGGTCTCGAGGATCGAGGGGCGATTCGTGCCTTTAGTCAGACCTTCACTATTGTCGATTTTAAAGTTTTTCATGAGTCATTACGCAGCTTCAAAGGCGTCGCCGACCGTGAAGAGCTTTTTGATTGGAGGATGCGTGCCCTGGGGGTGGTGCCAGATGCGAAAGCAGCCGTGGCAGCTTTGACGTATCTGGGATCGCTATCGCCATTCGAATTACAGGAACTCAGCATCAGTGAGACTAGTTACGACGCGCTGATCAATTCCTGCATACTTCGTTGGGACGGACGCGGGCAGGTGGATTTCTACCATCCATCGTTTGCCCGTTATTTTATTGATGACACACTACGTGGGCGGACCCTGGACGCTACGGTCAAATGCGATCTGGCTAACCGTCTCGTGCCGCGGCGACACCGGCTCGGTCCCGGTCCTGAATGGTTTGGACTCGGGTATGACATCAATGCCGACATCGGAGACGACTTGGCGGTAACGGCGGCCCAATTCGTCGACCAGGATTTTTCCGGCGTCGCGCAAAATTATCTCGTGGCCGACCGGTTCCTGAAGTACCTTCGCGAGCGTCAGGCCCCTAACTCGTGGTGGCCTTGGCTTTCTGCGGTCACGGGTGCGGCCCATATCGCATCTCAGGGAGGCCTACGTACCTTAACGGCACGCGCTGACTACCTGTACGATGTGGCGCAAGCGATTTCCGCGCTTTGTCCGCCATCGGTACAGGCACTGGCCGACTGGACGCATATTATCCGCGAAACGGCCGGCTACCAAGCCAGCTCCAAGGGCGATAGTGTGGGCGCCGACCGCCTGCTCATCCGTTCGCTGCATACACTGGAAGGGCCTGCCGCCTCGTCCCTTCTGGACTCGGCTCTTCAGGCGCAAGCCCAACTTCTCAACCGACGTTGCGTGACACTGAAGAACTTGGGGAAACGCGACGCCGCTCTCTCCTCAGCCGAGGCGTCCAAGGCGATCGCCATCAGTCAGAGGATGCACGGACTAGTGTGTTTAAATTGGATCGACATGGGGTACGTCGAGTATGGCTTGCAAAGCCGCAGCACCCAACTGCGTGACTACTGGGAAGCAGCGTGCGCAGAATTCGCCGTTCAGGAAAAAACCAGCGATGACGTGCGGAACATCGACGTCGTCGCCAAGTTGATCGAAGCAAAACTGGCGATTCTGAACGGACGATTCCGCGCCGGAGTGAAAGGGATCGATGCTCTGATTCTGGATTGCCGTGCGCGGCGCGATTCCTTCTATCTACTGCAAGGATTGGCGACAAAGGGAACCCTGCTGTTGCGCGAGGCTCTGTTTGCGCCCAATATCCGTGATCGTAATTGCAAGCATGTGCTCGAGGTGGCTGGCGCGCTGGAAGATTTAGCCGCCAGTATGGACCAACCGCACCGTTACCGCACGGCCCTTTACCTGCAAGGCAAGGCCCGCGAAGCCCAGGGAGATGCCGTCCGCGCATTGGTTGACTATGAGCGCGCGGCAAGCAGGAGTCAACGCATTGCCTTTGATCCGGAAGGCGATGCCCTTCTGTACGACGTCGCGCGCTTGTGCGGGCGTGTGCCGGCGCCCGTGGCATTGACGACATTTGCCGTAGGTGATATCCAGCTACCGTTACCCTAGCCGCGCCAGCTCCGCCGGCATAATGTTGGCGTTGCGGTCAATAACGATGTCACCTTTGCCGGCCCGGCATTGCCACCAGTATTCATTGCTGCGAAGGCAAACGAATCGGTCCACGAAATACGCTAGTCGGGCATTGGAGCGCATTAAATCGAAGCCGAGGTGTTCGAAAAGACCAAGAGTGCCAGCGTCGCGCTGCCCGGTCGGCAGATGCAGGCTCTCGTACCCTGTCATGCCAGCCGCATACATTTGGTCCTCGTACCATTGCTGATCTGCCACGTTCATCATGTTGCAGCACATGTATTTTTGCAGCGTCCCGTGATCAGCAATGAATCTATCGATTGCCGCCGAATAGTAGGCTCCCAGATCCGATTCAAGGATGTCAGCGTGTTTACGGAAAAAGGCACCTTTCACGTCTGCTTTAAGAAAGCTACTTTTGTAGGTCTTGTCTCCCGCCAAGTGAAAATCACCACCAAAATGGTAGGCGCGTGCCTTGGCTGATGCAACGATCTTGCGCCCCATCCGCTTGAGCTGCAAACACAGGTCAAGATCGGTGTACATCGAACCGAATCTGACATCAAAACCACCGGCCTCCGAGAAGTCTCTTGCGGAGATCAGAAATCCACTCGTACAAATAGCTTGTGCGAAACGGTCGTTCTGGACAGATTTGTCAGTGACGGGCAAGTCCAAGCCGGGATGGGCGCCGTTAAATGCAGAAAACGCGATCCCGAAATCAAGCACTGCCAGCGAGTGCGGATTGATGGCCATACAGCTAGCTGCGCCGATGTGGGGGACGGCAGTGTACGAGGCCCAAAGGTGTTCGAGCCAGTCTGGCTGGAACACCAAATCGTGGTCGCAAAACACCAAGTATTCATGACTTGCTTGCCCAGATCCAGCATTTGACGCACCGGCGTAGCCCAGCGCTTTTGCATACTTAATGATGCGAACACGGTTGGCGAACGGGGGCAATTCGAGCTGATGCGGGTCGGCGTTGTTGGCAACAACAATAATCTCGTCGTCGGGACGGACCGTCGCGAGAGCACTTTCAAGACAAGCTTGTAGATAGCCTGAGCCTGCGTGAAAAACGATGATCAGCGAT
>PKWO01000428.1 GCA_003132085.1 Oxalobacteraceae bacterium
CGCGCGGCGGCAAGGGCCTGATTGCGCGTCTGATGCAGGAATCCAAAGTGCCGATGATCAAGCATCTGGACGGCATATGCCATGTGTATATCGACGACAAAGCGGATCTCGCCAAGGCCGTCAAGATTGCCTTCAACGCCAAGTGCAACCGCTACGGCACTTGCAATACGATGGAGACATTGCTGGTCGCCCGCAGCATTGCCGCGCAAGTGTTGCCGCAACTGGTTAAAGAATACGCCGCCGAAGAAGTGGAATTGCGTTGCGACGATGAAGCGCGGGCGCTACTGGCCGGTTATGCACACTTGGCGTCGGCCACCGCCGAAGACTGGAGCACCGAATACCTGGCGCCCATTCTGGCCGTGAAAATCGTCGCCGGAATCGATGAGGCCATCGAGCATATCAACACCTACTCGTCGCAACATACCGACACTATCGTCACCGAGGACTACACGCATGCAATGCGCTTTCTGCGCGAAGTCGATTCGGCCTCGGTGATGGTCAATGCATCGACACGCTTCGCCGACGGCTTTGAGTACGGCTTGGGAGCCGAAATCGGCATCTCGAACGACAAGCTGCATGCACGCGGGCCGGTCGGCCTGGATGGCCTCACCTCGTTAAAGTACGTCGTGTTCGGGCACGGCGAAATACGCGAATAACACTTACACAATCAAGAGAACAAAATATGCTCTGGATCAAATCGCTGCACATCTTCTTCGTCGTATCCTGGTTCGCCGGTTTATTTTACCTACCTCGCATTCTGGTCAATCTGGCGCAGGAAACCGATCCGGCCGCTACCAAACGCCTGTTGCTGATGGCCCGTAAGCTCTATCGCTTCATGACCCTGCTGGCGCTGCCGGCATTGGTGTTCGGCCTTTGGCTATGGCTCGGCTACGGGATCGGCACAGGACCGGGCAATGGCTGGCTGCATGCAAAATTAACACTCGTGGTGGTGCTGATCGGCTACCACCATGCTTGCGGCACGCTGCTGAAGAAGTTTGAAAATGGCCGTAATACCCGCAGCCACACCTGGTATCGCTGGTTTAACGAAGTACCTACATTGGTGCTGCTGGCAATCGTGTTCCTGGTGGTGCTCAAGCCGTTCTAAGGAGTCTGTGATGCCGAAAATATGCGAGTACTATTTTGCTTCGCAATCGCCGTTTGCCTATTTGGGACATGCGCGTTTCGTGGCGCTAGCCAAACAGTACGGTGTGCAGATTGAACTCAAGCCTTGCGATCTGGGTAAAGTATTCAGTATATCGGGCGGCCTCCCGCTGGCCAAGCGCGCACCGCAGCGGCAAGCCTATCGGTTGCTGGAACTACAGCGCTGGAGCGAATCCCTTGGCGTGCCGCTGAACCCCCAGCCGAAATTCTTTCCGGTATCGAGCGACTTGGCGGCCAAGCTGATTATCGCCGCACAACTGGCGCATGGCACCGGCGCCGCATTGGAACTGACCGGCGCCATCATGGCTGCGCTGTGGGCCGAAGAAAAAAATATCGCCGATAGCGACACATTGGCGGCCGTTGCGTCGGCGCACGAACTGGATGGGAAAGCATTGCTGAAATCGGCCGAGACCGCCAGCGTTCAAACCGCATACGACCAATTTACCGACGACGCGATTGCCGCCAGCGTATTCGGCTCACCGTGGTATATATTCAATGGCGAGGGATTTTGGGGCCAGGACAGGCTGGATTTCGTCGAGCGCGCATTTGCCAGATAGTGTTGGATTAAAAAGACGACGACCGCAGACCGGTCGTTTATAAACGGATAAAGGGTACTCCATATGTCATATTCTTATTTTTGCCCATGCCCGCGCGGCCTAGAAGCCGCATTGGCCGAAGAACTGGGCGAGATATCCCAGCAAGGGTCGACGCTGAAAGTGCACAATCAGGTGCCGGGCGGCGTCCATTGCTCCGGCGACCTGACCGATGCCTACCGCATCAATCTGCATTCGCGGATAGCCTCGCGCGTGCTGTTGCGGATGGCGCATGCCGGCTATGCCAATGAGAACGATATCTACGATCTGGCGTTGGCCCAACCGTGGGAAGATTGGTTTAGCGTCCACCACACGATACGCATCGACGTCACTGCAATCAAGTCGCCGCTACGCAGCCTTGAATTCACGACGCTCAAGATCAAAGATGCAATTTGCGATCGTTTCCGCGAACAATTTTCGGAACGCCCTTCGGTCGACACAAAAACACCGGATATGCGCATCGTCGGCTTTCTGGATGCGCGCCATTTCACGTTGTATCTCGACACATCCGGCGAAGCCTTATTCAAACGCGGCTGGCGTCTTGAAACCGGCGACGCGCCTTTGCGGGAAAACCTTGCCGCCGGCTTGTTGCGGGTATCCGGCTGGAAGCCGGGTACGGTGCTATTCGATCCGATGTGCGGATCCGGCACGATTTTGGCGGAAGCGGCGCAGATGGTCGCCGGCATTCCGCCGGGCGCGCGCCGGGCGTTTGCATTTGAAAAGTTTCACGACTTCGATTCGGCCCGATGGCTGG
>PKWO01000180.1 GCA_003132085.1 Oxalobacteraceae bacterium
CCGATGATCGCCGGTGCGGCGATGGCATTTTCCAGTGTTTCGGTGGTAGCCAACGCGCTGTTGCTCAAGCGCTGGCGACCAATTGCCATCAGCGTCCGTGAGTCGTGAATTCACCGTGGTCAAACCAAATGAAAACATCGTTGCAATTGAATAAAGGATCATCATGAGCTTACTTTCAAGTCAGCCGCTAGAGATTGGCAGCGCGCGTCAGCAAGGATTTCTCAACATCGGGGAGACTGCTAAAGCGTCAGGCTTGTCGGCAAAAATGATCCGACACTACGAATCGATCGGTTTGATCGGCGCCGCACGGCGTACCGATGCGGGTTATCGCGTTTATGCGTCGCAGGATGTCCGAATTTTGCAGTTCATCCATCGCGGCAGGGAACTCGGCTTCTCGCTGGATCAAATCAGTACATTGCTTGCTCTCTGGCAAGATAAACATCGCACCAGCAAGAATGTCCGTGCGTTGACCAAGCAACACATCGCGGATCTGGATCGCCGTATCACGGAGATGCAGGCGATGCGTCGGGCCTTGGAGACCCTGGCAGCGAAATGCCACGGCGACCATCGGCCTGAATGCCCTATTCTCGACGACCTGTCTTTAGGTTAGCCGGCGATCCAAGGATGGGGCCGTGTCAGAGCTACTGTTTCAATTTGCCAGAATTTGATAGATGGAAACGATCCAGGGAAATTTGAGCGATCGCTCGAGCCTGGTCGGTACCAATGAAGCCATCCAGCGCAAATTTCCCCTTGATTGTAGTGGCTGCAGGATACGATACGCGAACGCCAGACGCTCCGGGAATACATGGCAGTCAATATTTCAGTCCCCAGGAACGGCCCGATACCGGCTTACCTGAATGGGCGATACCAATGGCGCGCTGTTTCCCCAAGAATTGCGAACATACGACACCACAGCAGCAACCTCGGCATCGCTGAGTACCGGACCGTATGGCTGCATGCCATACGGTCTTGGATTGCCTTGGGTACTTGGTGGGTATCCGCCGCTCAACACCATTCGAATCGGATTGATCGATGAAGCCATGGTAATAGCACGATTACCAGCGAGCGGAGGATAGGCCGGAGGTATTCCGCTGCCATTTGCTTTGTGACATTCAATACATTGATCGCGATATAACTTTGCGCCGAGTTGGAGAACGTCCTCGGCCTGACCATCTTTGACCTGCAACTCCATGGACGCAACCGGTGTTGCTGTTTGCGGTAACGACTTCAGGTAGCCAGCCATAGCAGTGACATCTTGGTCCGACAGATACTGCAAGCTATGCTGTACGACTTCTGCCATGGGGCCGAACACCGTACCGCGTGGCGAAACACCGGTTTTAAGCAGGTCAACGATGTGCTGCTTATCCCAGTTTCCAAGGCCGGCCTCGGCGTCCGAAGTCAGCGAAGGTGCATACCAGCCAAGAATTGGGATCAAGCCGCCAGCCAAAACTGAGCCTTGTTCAGTCNNCGCACCGAAGGCGTTGCGGTTCGTATGGCAGGCAGTACAGTGGCCCAGTCCTTGCACGAAATAGGCGCCGCGATTCCATTCTGCCGTCTGGCGTGTGTCCGTCTGATAGACGCCGGGGCGAAAATAAAGAGCGCGCCAGCCAGCGAGCAAGATCCGCTGGTTGTACGGAAAACGAAGTTCATGCTCTTTGTTCGGTTGATTAATTGGAGGCAGAGTCTTGAAGTAGGCGAACATCGCGTCCGCATCCGCGCGCGTGATCTTCGTGTATTCGGTATATGGAAAGACTGGATACAGGAAGCGGCCGTCCTTGGATTTTCCATTGTGCAACGCACGCCAAAAGTCGTTTGCTGTCCAACTGCCGATCCCGGTTGTGATATCCGGCGTGATATTTGGTGTGTAAAAGTTGCCAAACGATGTGGGGACGACGCGGCCGCCAGAGTAGGGCATGCCGCCGCGTGCGGTATGGCATGCCATGCAGTCACCCGCGTGCGCCAGATAATTTCCCCGTGCGACTTGTTGTGCTGCATTCGCAGCCGGTATGCCGGGCTCGTTGCTTCCCGGATCATGCAGGTACTGAATGCCGAGCACGGTAACTGGAACCAGCACAATTGCCGCGACGATAGTCAAAAAGAAGCGTTTCATGGTTGGCTCCGTTTACTGGGGGAGGCTGCCGCAAGGCATCGGCAGCTTTTCAGTAGCGGCTGGGGCAGGTGCGGTCTGAGCCGGGATGGGTTGTGCTGTTAACCAGGCCAATGTCGCACTGATCTCTTCAACGGTAAGGCGTGATGAAATTTGGCGCATGCAGTCGGGTGCTGCGGCACGACGGATGCCATTTTTCCAGGCACCGAACTGCGCACTCAGGTAATCGCGCGGCAAACCGACCAGACCGGGAATCGATGGCGCAACGCCGGTCAATGTCTTGCCGTGGCAGGCTACGCAGGCCGGAACATTCCTGGCCGCGTCGCCGTATTGCACCAGGATCCGGCCCCGCTCCAGTACGGTCTGGGACACATTGGCAGGTTGCGGAGCAGGATAGGGTGGATGCAGGCCGGAAAAATACTCAGCCATTTCATGCAGATATGCGTCGGAGAGTTGATCGACCATATAAATCATTAATGGGTACTTCCTGCGACCTTCGCGGAAATTCACGAGCTGATTGTACAAATAGCCGACTGGCTTGCCGGCTATGCGTGGATAAAATCCATCGCTGGCGGCACGTCCTTCCTTACCATGGCACGCCATGCACGCCATGGCGCGCTGGGCGATCGTATCAGGCAGGGCATTTTGCGCCATTACGTCGGTACTCATAAAAATAAGCCAAAGTAATAAACCACAAGCCTTTAACAGGCAAAAGGCGGCATCTAGGCCGGCCGCACAGGACTTCAAGTTGCGTGAATCGACAGGTTTCTTTTTCATAGGATGTATTCGAGTCGCCCAGGCAAAGGTATTGAGGCGTTGTGCCGCAAACGGGCGATGCCTGGGCTCTCAAACGTAACTCTAGTCAGGTAAAGCCAATATTAGCGGGCGAGTATGCACTGAATCAGCACCACAAAACAGTCTCAGTTTTTAGAAAATATGCCATATCAGAGGATTTTATTATTAATTAATTGATAATCATTAGGGAGATTAACTAAACGCAATTTGACGAAATCCGTTGCCATGGAAGTGTCGCGTGCCGGTTCTGTGTGCTTTTGACGGCAATCTGATCTGGTTTTTTCTGTTGTTTTTGCATCTGTTTTTTTTGCCGTGTTAGGGTAAAAATGAAGACTTCAACACGGAAACGGGACAACGGAAGCGCCGGTCCTGCAAATTGGCACTGGCTGTCGTACGAGAGCAGTCGGAGACCGCTGTCGAATCCCGAGGATGCCGGTATCGCTGCGGTGTGCGCCTAGCCACAAGGCCAAATGCATCGGTTTTCTTAAGTACCGCCAAGCATGCAACACTACACTAACAGGCGAAGCCAGGCTGAGCACACCGAATCTGGGATTGCTGCGCTCGCGCTACGTGCCGACAAGAACGTTCACGATGCGCCGTACAGTCGGCCTGCATGAAGCTGGTCTGCTTTTGCCGCAAGGATGGCTATGTCAAATACACGACCGCACAACTTGCCGCAGGCGGCGCTCACCATCAAGAGTCAACAAATCATGTCTGAATTCGACCAGGCGCCGACCCGACGCAGCATGCGCGCCTGAATTCGAAGATAATGCGATTTGACTGGATACGGATTGGGCAACCTGGAGTGCATCACTTGAAGCTTTACGAAAGGCTGGTCGGCGACATCGAGGGACTGATTGCCAGTGGTGTCTTGCTGCCCGGCGAGCGGATTCCTTCGGTGCGTCACACCAGCCAGCAGCACAAGCTGAGCATCACCACGGTGCTAAGGGCGTACGTCCTGCTCGAGAGCAAAGGCTCGATCGAAAGCAGGCCCCAGTCCGGCTATTTCGTACGGAAGCGCGCCGACGCCACGGCATCGCACGGACTTGGCATCCAGCCTTCTCATCCACTGCCGGTTTCCGCCGAAGTGGATGTCAGCCGCCTGGTACTGTCGACGTTGCGCTCTATCCGTCGGAATGAAGCGATTCCGCTGGGCTCTCCTTACCCGGATCCGTGTCTTTTTCCGTGGCAGCGCGTCAATCAGTACGCCAACGTGATTGCCCGCCGTCATCGCTCATGGAATCCGATGGACGATTTGCCTCCGGGAAATGAGCAACTGATACGCGAGATCGCCCGTCGTTATCTGGAAAACGGTCTCGCGGTGGATCCGCAAGAAATCATTATTACTGTCGGTGCGACCGAAGCGATCAATCTTTGCCTGCAAGCGGTCGCCAAGCCGGGAGACACGATTGCAGTCGAGTCCCCGACTTTTTATGCGATGCTGCTCGCTATCGAACGGATGGGCATGCGGGCAATAGAAATTTCGACGGATCCATATCAAGGTATCAGCATAGAATCGCTGGAAAAAGTCATAGCCGAACAGCCGATTGCAGCTTGCATGGTGATGCCGAATTTTCAGAATCCGCTCGGTTTTCAGATGTCCGACCAGCGCAAAGCGGCATTGGTCGATTTGTTGGCCAAACACGATATCCCTGCGATCGAGAACGGCGTGTATAACGAATTGTATTTCGGCGAATCCCATCCGTCGTCGCTGAAATCCTTCGACCGGAAAGGCCTGGTACTGCATTGTGCGTCGTTTTCCAAAAGCCTGAGTGCGGCTTACCGCATAGGATGGGCCTTGACCGGAAAATACCGGGCGAAGGTCGAAGAGTTGAAATTCCTCAATACCCTGACGACCTCATCGATCCCGCAAATGGCGATTGCCGAATATTTGAAAAACGACGGCTTTGACCACCATTTGCGGCGTATACGCAAAGCCTATGCGCAACAGGCAAGCATCATGGCTTCGGCGGTCAAACGCTTTTTCCCCGAAGGGACCAAAATCTCGCATCCCATGGGCGGCTACGTGCTCTGGGTGGAATTGCCTAAGACAGTCGATTCGATGATGGTGTACCAACGCGCATTGGAATGCCGGATCACGATAGGACCGGGCAGGATGTTCTCTGTCGGCAATGCCTACAAGCATTGCATACGGCTCAATTACAGTTATCCATGGAACGCTGAAGTCGAACAGGCAATCATCTTGCTGGGCAAGCTGATCACCGAATTCCTCTGAATCGGGGCATGCGCTCGTTGTCCTTCCGATATCCATCACCCCCCCACCAAAGACATGCGTACGGTCGGATAAATCTTCTTGCCGGCTGCGCTGTCCTTTTCGCTGCGCAATTCGGAGTAGCGATTGTCGCGGCGCTGCCAATGATGGCGAATCACGTCGGCCAGCCCTTGCGGCGCGCGCGACTTGCTCAGGTACGGGCGCAGGTCCACGCCGTGGTTCGCGAACAGGCACAGGAACATCTTGCCATCCGACGAGACCCGGACCCGAGTGCAACTACCGCAAAATGGTTCGGAAACGCTGGAAATGAAGCCGATTTCGCCGGCACCGTCCGTGTAATAAAAACGGCTGGCGGTATCGTGCGAAGCTGGCTTTCCGCCTGCGTGAGGGATTAGCGGAAACGCGCTCTCGATCATGCGGCGGGCTTCGGCTGACGTAATAACGTTCGTACGGGACCACGCGCCGATGCCGCCGACATCCATGAATTCGATAAAGCGCAAGTTGACGCCGGTGTGACGGAAATGCCGGGCCAGTGACACGATCTGGCTGTCGTTCACACCTTTCTGCACCACCGTGTTGACCTTGATCGGACTCAGACCAACCGCCTGCGCGGCTTCTATGCCTTGCAGCACCTTGTCGACCGCAAAGCCGACGCCGTTCATGCGCTTAAAAATGGCATCATCCTGGCTGTCCAGGCTGACGGTGACACGGTCCAAGCCTGCATCTTTCAGCGCTCGGGCTTTGGCGGCAAGCAGCGCGCCGTTGGTCGTCATCGCAATTTTCACCTGGCGTCCGTCAGGCGTACTCAGGCCGGCGAGTCGTTCAATCAGTTTCTCCAGATTCTTGCGCAACAGCGGTTCGCCGCCGGTAATGCGAATCTTGTCTACGCCCAGTTGCACGAAAGCGCGTGCCATCGTTACCAACTGGTCGAAAGACAAACGTTCGGAAGACTCCATAAACGGATAATCCTTGGTATAGATATCCTTCGGCATGCAATACGTACAGCGAAAATTGCACTGATCGATCACCGACAGGCGCAAGTCTTTCAGCGGACGTGCCAGCGTGTCTTCGCATACCTCGGTGCCGTCGCCAGCGAATACATCCACAGTTGCCGGCATGTCGGCCAAGCGGGGTGCGTGTGCCGGATAAAGTATCGTCTCCACCTTGCCATCCTTGCCACGACGTGGCGATCATATGTTTCCTGGAACCATTGAAATCAATTCCGGCCTTGCATACCCGTGCCGGTACGCCCTAGCATAGGCGGAAGAGGGGGAGGCCGGCGCGTACAGTATGGTGCGGGTGGATAGAGTACAGTTGGACTGCGGACAAAATTGAGGATTTCCGGCGCGGAACGCGGCAAGGAGGAACTGAATTGCGCGGCGAAAAATCTGCTGCCGGCAACAGATCCTAGCCGGCCGTGCGCATGCCACCCGTTGGCGCTTGAAAGAAAACTGCGGCGCACAAATCGTGCCCCGCTACGCTCAATTCAGCGCTGCCGCTGCCATCGTCACGCTTGACCAACTCTACCAGGCCGGCGCTGACCAGCGCGTTCATGTTGCGCATCAATGTGCTCATATACACACCGGACCGTTTCCTTAATTTTGCGAGCGACCAAGGCTTGCCCGGCGAGGTCTGCGCCGCCTCCCACAATAGGGACAGCAGCGCTATCAGGGCCTGATCGATCTCCTGCGTTGCGTCGTCAGGTTGGGGTTCCTTGGTCATGATTTCCTCGGGTTTGCGTCAGAGCCACTTCAGGCTTACCTCTGTCAATTCAATGATACGGGTTTCACTGTGCATTTTGTGAGCACCGCATCTGTGCTCTTTCTTTTCGACCAGGATTGTGCGTTTTCGCGCTGGCATCCGGGATTTACCATATGCCTGACGATTTCCCGTAGAGCCAGGAGCGAAGATCATGAGCAAGCCAAAATCCGAAGGACGCATCGAACCTTACATCCATGCGGCGGCCGGGTGGGGAGCACTCAAATACGTGGCGGTCAATCTGTTTAAGGAAAAAGTAAGTGCTGGCAATTACCGCAGCCTATTCGAACAGAATCAGCCGAATGGATTTGACTGTCCTGGCTGCGCCTGGCCAGACCGGGAGCACGCATCGACCTTTGAGTTTTGCGAAAACGGCGTCAAGGCCGTGGCGGCCGAGTCGACCAGCAAGCGGGCTCGGCCAGATTTTTTCGCGCAGCACACGGTGGCCGAGCTGATGGAGCAATCCGACTATGCGCTCGAACAACATGGTCGTCTGACCGATCCGATGGTGTACGACGCCGGCACCGACAAGTACCGGTCGATTGCATGGGACGATGCCTTTGCGTTGGTCGCGCGACACCTGAACGCGCTGGCCAGCCCGGACGAAGCTGCTTTTTACACATCGGGCCGCGCCAGCAATGAAGCGGCGTTTCTGTACCAGTTGTTCGTGCGCGCGTACGGCACCAACAATTTTCCCGACTGCTCCAATCTATGCCATGAGGCAACCAGCCGTGGTTTGCCGCATACGGTCGGTATCGGCAAGGGCACTGTTCTGCTCGAGGACTTCGAGCACGCCGACACCTTGCTGATCTTCGGTCAGAACCCTGCGACCAATCATCCGCGCATGCTGGGCGAATTGCGCGATGCAGCGCGCCGCGGTGCCATAATTGTTTCGATCAACCCCTTGCACGAACGCGGGCTAGAACGTTTCACCAGCCCGCAACATCCGATCGAAATGCTGACCGGGTCCAGCACCAAGATCAGTTCTCTATTTATCTGCCCGACGCTGAGCGGCGATTTTTCCTTGCTCAAGGCGGTGGCAAAACGAGTGATCGAGCTTGACGATGAAGCAGTCGCGCTCAATACGGAGCGGGTGCTCGATGTGAATTTTATCGCGCAGCATACCTCGGGCTTTGACGATTTCGCAGCCGACTTGCGGCGCGAGAGCTGGGACTTGTTGATCGGGGAATCGGGCGTCGCCAGAGAGCAGATCGAACAACTGACGCAGGTGTATGTGAACGGCAAAGCCGTCATCGCTACCTGGGGCATGGGCTTGACGCAACATAAGAATTCGGTGGCGACGGTGCAGATGCTGTCGAACCTGATGATGATGCGCGGGAACATTGGCCGCCTCGGTGCCGGCCTGTGCCCTGTGCGTGGCCATTCCAATGTGCAGGGCGACCGCACCATGGGCATCGAGGAACAGCCGTCCGAGGGATTCCTCGACCGACTGCAGCAGGTATTCGGTTTCGAGCCGCCGCGCCATCACGGTTACGATGCAGTGGCGACCATCGAGGCCATGTTGGAAAGGGAAGTGAAAGTATTTGTTGCGCTGGGCGGTAATTTCTCGATGGCAACGCCGGACACGCCGCGCACCTGGGATGCGCTGCGTTCGTGCGACTTGACCGTGCACATCGCTACCAAGCTAAATCGCAGCCATCTTGTACACGGCAAAGACGCACTGATCCTGCCGACCCTGGGCCGCACGGAGATCGACGTGCGGGACGGGGTGGCGCAGGGCGTCACCGTCGAGGATTCGATGTGCATGGTGCACATCTCCTATGGCATCAATCAGCCGGCCTCGCCCGATCTGATGTCGGAAACAGCGATCGTCGCGGGTTTGTCCCATGCGACGCTGGGCAGCACCAACATCGACTGGCTGGGCTACGCCAACGATTACACATTGATCCGGGATGCCATCGAAAAGGTATTCGATGACTTTTTCGACTTCAATGCACGGGTGGCAAAGCCGGGCGGATTTCACCTTGAAATCGCCTCGCGTGAGCGGGTCTGGAAAACCGCGAGCAGCAAAGCCCAGTTTCTGGTGACCGCGGTCGAACTCGATACGCCGATTCACCGCGCTCGCAGCAAATACGGGGAGCGACTGATGGTGCTGATGACTACCCGCTCCCACGACCAGTACAACACCACCATTTATGCGATGGACGACCGTTATCGCGGCGTGTTCGGACAGCGCCGCGTGGTCTTCATCAACAAGGCCGACCTGGTGCTGCTCGGTTTCGTAGCCGGCGAGTGGGTCGATCTGATCAGCGTTTGGGACGATGGCGTGGAGCGCCGCGCCGACCGTTTTCTGCTGGTCCAGTACGACATCCCGCGCGGTTGCCTGGGTGCCTATTACCCGGAAACCAATTCATTGGTACCGCTGGGCAGCGTCGGACACGGCTCGCGCACACCGACTTTCAAGTCAATCCCCGTATTGCTGCAAAAATCGGCCGCCGTCGACTGAATAGGGAGTCAAGAAAATGTCCGGCTTTGATGTTTTAGAACTGTCGCGAGCCCAGTTTGCGATGACGGCTATCTTCCACATTTTGTGGCCCATATTAACGATCAGCCTATCGCTATTCCTTCTGATCGTGGAGGCGCTCTGGGTACGTAGCAGCGATCCGATGTACTACCGCCATGCGCGTTTTTGGGGCAAGCTATTGGTCCTCAATTTCGCCGTCGGCGTGGTCAGCGGGATTCCGATGGAGTTCCAGTTCGGCACCA
>PKWO01000052.1 GCA_003132085.1 Oxalobacteraceae bacterium
CCTGCGGCGCCAGATGACACTCGGCCAGTTCGCCTCCTATCATCATGCGCGCCAGGCTGTCGTTGGTCTCGTTCCTGGGAATGGCCGTGCCGCTGACGCGGCCGCTGCGCAACACGGTGGCGGTGTCGCACAATGCCCGGATCTCTTCAAGCTTGTGGCTGATATAAAGAATGCTGCAGCCCTCGGCCGCCAGTTGGCGCAATGTACCGAACAAGGTAACAACCGCTTGCGGCGTCAGCACCGAGGTGGGCTCGTCCATGATCAGCNNCGGCGGTGGGCTCGTCCATGATCAGCAGCTTCGGCTGCTGCAACAGACAGCGCACGATTTCCACGCGCTGACGTTCGCCTACCGACATGCTGTGTATCAGCCGGTGCGGATCAATCGGCAGCCCGTACTTTTCCGACACTTCGGTAATGCGCGCTGCCAGCAAGCCCGGCGCGATCCGGCCATCCAGTGCGAGTGCGATATTTTCGGCGACGGTCAGTGTCTCGAACAAGGAAAAATGCTGGAACACCATGCCGATTCCCATGCGCCGCGCTTGAGCCGGGCTGGTGATGTTTTGGTAGCGGCCTTCCCACAGTATGGAGCCGTCATCGGGTTTGGCAACGCCGTAGACAATCTTCATGAGCGTGCTTTTGCCCGCCCCGTTCTCACCCAGCAACGCGTGAATCTCGCCCGGCCTGACGCTCAAGCTGATGTTGTCGTTGGCGAGCACCGTCGGATAACGCTTGGTGATTCCAGTCAGGACGAGGCGCGGCGACAGGCCGGAAAATATTGGCAAGAGGTCCATAATCGACTGTCCTCTTTGAAATAAAAGTTACTGCAATAAACGAGACATGAACAAATCGAAAAAGCGCGATTTGTCGACCATAAAACAGACTTTGGCATTTGCCATTCCCGCCGCTTCCGTTGTATAACCATCCGCGCTCACGACAATGCGTAGCGGCGTGGTCGGGCACAGCCGGCTGTCGATGACGTAAGCAACCGGCACCACATCGAACAGCGAGGGCGTGTTGCTGGACCAAGGCTGATAACTGTCAATCCACTGATGATAAAGCAGCGCGAGCGCATCAGTCAGCGCCGTGCCGTGTCCAAACAGTGCGTTGCGCTCCACTTCGTCCACCCTGATCTGGGTGGAATCGAGCGGCATCATCACGATCGGCACGCCTGAAGCGAACAAGGTTTGCGCGGCCGGAATATCGGCGGCGATGTTGTATTCCTTATCGGGCGGGCGCGGCGCAACGTATTCCGATTTTCGGTAACCGGCCCTGACCGAACCGCCCATCATGACCACGCGCTTGAGCTTGCCGAAAGTTTCCGGATCGCGCTTGATCGCCGCAGCGACATTGGTCAACGGCCCCAACGCGATCAGCGTGATTTGGCCCGGATTGCGGCGGATCTGTTGCAGCAAAAAGTCCACTGCCTCCATTGGCGCCTGTGCCGGCAAGCGCCCGCGCTGCGCCCACCGCGCCTGCGTAAAAGGCGTCGTGCTGATGCCGGCGCTGCCTTGCGCGACCGGAATCCGGCTATGCCCGGTTTCGCGCAGCAGGCGTTCCAACAACTGCACGCGCAGTCCGGTGTCGCCCCACACCGTGCTGATGCCTATAATATCGAGTTCCGGACTCGTCAGCAGCAAGCCCAATGCAAAAGCATCGTCGATATCGTCGCCGATATCGGTATCGACGATCACTTTTTCGATTTCAGCTGCCTGCGCCTGGGTCTGCAACAGCGATAGCGGAGACACCAGCAATAGTGCCTGCATCATCAGCAAACCAGGTATGACGCCCAGCACCTTCTTGGCAGCGGCAATCATCGACATCATCCGCCCGCCTATCGATTCAACGCCGGCACCGGGGCCGGCGGCGTCGGCTGGTTCAGCAATTTGATCATCATCTTTTCCAATGCCGGAACATCGACTTCACGAACCACCGTCATGATGTGTTCGCCCAAGCCCGGCGCGTAAGCGGCGGCCCAAGACAAGGTATTGCCGTACCCGGCACCGAAGTCGGTATCGACGCTGACGAACAACTGGTCGGACTTGCTAATGAGCGAAGGGTCCAGCCAAACTGCAGTCGCCAGTTCATCCCACATGGGGAAGCCGGTTTCAGTATGGTTTTTCACCAGATGCGTCAGCGGCGTATCGGCACTCGTCATGTCATTGAGCAATTTGGCGCTGAGTTCCGTCGCTGTCGATGGATCGGCCGGCAGCATGACGATACGTTTCCACGGTGCGCGCAACGCGATTTTTGCCGCTTCCGGGTCCCAGCGGAAATTGAATTCCAGGCGCGGCGTATTGACATACTCGCGCGCAAACTGTTCCGCCGATTTGGAAGGCAGCATTTGATGCGGATTCAGACTGCCGCCCATGAAGACGATTTCTTTCGCGGCAGAGGCAAAACTAGGGTCGAGACTGACCGCCAACGCGACGTTGGTCATCGGCCCGGTTGCCACAATCGTGACTTGCCCGGGAAATTCATGCACTTTCCTGATCATGAAATTGGCAGCGATTTCGGCCGACGGCTTGGCATGCGGCATGCCTTCCGGCAGCGGCGGCACAACATCGTGAGCATGGTAGTTCGGCTGGCTTTGTATCGTGCCGTCCGGCCATTTTCCATCCATCCAGGCTCCTTTGTAAACCAGTTTTCCATATAGCGTCTCCCAGCGCCGTGTTGCTTCCTGGGTATTCAGCAAGGGGAAGGTGGCTCCGGGAACCACCGGAATATCGGTGCGCCCGATCACTTCCAGCATGCGCAACGCGTGCGCGACATTTTCGTCGCGCCAAGCCGAGCCGCTGACTATGGTAATG
>PKWO01000139.1 GCA_003132085.1 Oxalobacteraceae bacterium
CACCGGCTTTCGCATTCAGCGTCAGGGAATTGTCCGGCAGGCTGAATCCGCTGGCGGTGAGCATATTGACGACGCCGCCAATCGCTCCGCCGTCCGATTCCGGCAAAAAGCTCTTGGTGACGTCGATCCGGCTGGCGAAATTCGATGGCAGCATTTCCATTAGCTGCTGTCTGCTGCCGATGTCCCCGCTGGCTAGGGAAAAACCGTCGATCAGGGTGGTGTTGTAGTTTCCATCCAATCCGCGCACGATGATGTAGCGCGGCTCGCCTTGGTAAAGCAATACGTTGACGCCGGTGACGCGCTTCAGCGCATCTCCGATATTGAAATCGGGCAGTTTGCCAACCTGATCGGCAGCAACTGTATCGACGATGAGATCGGACTCTTGCTTGGCTGCGATGCTGCGCAAATTGGTGGACTTCATCCCGGTGACAAGC
The DNA here is from genome assembly GCA_003132085.1 of Oxalobacteraceae bacterium. GTDB lineage: Bacteria > Pseudomonadota > Gammaproteobacteria > Burkholderiales > Burkholderiaceae_D > PKWO01. Next base: position 435 of record PKWO01000139.1, read on the forward strand.
ACCGATTCGACCGGTGCGGATGTCTCCGACTTATCGGCCGCAGAATTTTTTGCCGCTCGATCCGCTTGCGCATTGTCGATTTCTCCCGCCGACGCGAACGACGCCAGCGCACCGCTGATGGCCAACGCCATGACCGAAAGCCCGACATGACGCCGGACACCTTGCTGAAATACCATATTTCCCCCTGATTGGTTAGCATATCGACGCCCCCATCCGATGTCACTCAAGTCAGGCGGGTAGCACAAAATTCTGAAAATTAGAACGTTCTAATTTCAACGCTGCAAACAATGGACTTTCATTCCATCCTTCTGGATTGCAGATCGCGCAACCAAGATGGGTTACAATAATTAGAACGTTCTAATTCGAAGGGAATTCTACCTGCGATTTATGACGGCAATATTACGAAAGATATTTCAACGCCGCTATGCGGCATGGATGGCTTTCGGTTAAGCTCTTCGTTCCAACAGCAAGGTAAATCATGGCAAGAATCTCATTGGCTTTGAATGGATAAGTTTGATGGTGGATAAACAGAAGCGAATTACCATCCGCGACGTGGCAGACATGGCGGGTGTCAGTTTCCAAACGGTGTCGCTGGTCATCAATCATCCGGAAAAAGTGGCGAGGAAAACCTTGCTGCATGTGCAATCGGTGATCGATTCGCTCAATTTCGTCCCCAGCATGGCGGCGCGTTCGTTGCGCCAGATTCGTACGCGGACCCTGGCTTGCATCTTTTTCGGCGAGCGAGCGTCGTATGACAACCGGACCTATCAGATCCAAGATACGTATTGGAACAATGTCGTGCAAATGCTGAGCCGCGCCGCAGATTCGGCAGGCTATGCGCTGCTGCAACGCCATCAAAGCGGAGAGGACGCAAAGGCCTATGCGGAAATACGGCAAATGTATGTGGCCGGCCGCATCGATGGCATGATCGCCGTGGTTGAAAAAACCGCGCATCCGGTGCTGCTTGAATTGCATCGCCAGGACTTTCCGTTGGTCGTATTCGGCACACGCGACCCTGCCCTGCCGTATGTCGCGCAGACCAACGAAGAGGCGAGTGCGGAAGTCGTCGATCATCTTTACGCCGGCGGCTGTCGGCGCATTGCGTTCATTTCCGGGGAACGCGACGGGCACACCAACGAAGATGTGAACGAACGCTATCTGGGTTACCGAAAATCGATGAAGAAACATGCGCTGCCGGTGAAAAAGCGCTGGTTGCTGGCGGGCGACTGGTCGCTGGCCAGCGGCCATCGGATCGCGCAACAACTCTGCGCGGGCGACGATCGCCCCGACGCGCTGATCTTTGCAAGCGACCGGATGGCTCTCGGTGCCCTGAAGGGCCTCCATGACATCGACCTGCGCGTGCCGCTCGACGTCAGCGTGGTCGGCTTCGATAACATGCAATATGACGATTACAGCATCCCGCCGCTGACCAGCGTCCACTCGCCCGTGCTCGACATGGCGACGGCCGCGGTCAAGATGCTGCTCGACAGAATCGAAGATAACGCGCGTGCCGAGCTCCCGCAGCACACGTTTGCCGCCAAACTGGTGATACGCGAGAGCACCGGCCCTAGAGCAAAAATGAAGAATGAAAAAATTCGCCGGTCCGGCGTGCCGCGAGGAGCAGCATCATCCGCCCGCCCGGATCGGGACTAGACCCGCTATGGGTCGCTTACGGGGTCGGACACTTCGGCAAGAGTCTTTTTTGGCATAGCAGCGAATTGCTGTTCGCGTTTTACCTCACCGAAGTGTGCGGAATGGCCCCTCAGGCGATGGCGACGGTTCTCGCCGCATCGCTTTTTGCCAGCGGATTGATGGATATTCTTGTCGGTCACTATTTGAGGGAGCGCACTCGGTCCGTGCGCGCCGCGGCCACGGTGCAACTGGCAGGCGCCATAGGCTCCGGCGTTACTTTTTTTCTATTCCTGACGACCGCGCTGGTCTCCGGGTCGCAACGCGTCGTCTTTGCGTTGGCGATCGGATTGGCATTCCGCTTGGCCTACGCATTTTACGACGTTCCGCAAAATGCCATCCTTGGTCTGGCGATCGGCAACGACCGGCTGCGGACCTCCTTATCGTCGCTGCGCTTCGTCTGTTCCGGCCTGGCGTCGCTGTCCATCGCGGCGACTGCGCCATTGTTGTTGACCGCAGGACGGCAAACCGAGTGGTTCGCTGCACTTGGCTGCGGCGTCTGCATCATCGGGATCAGCAGTTCCGCGCTATTTCTTTGGATTTGCCGACGCACTGCCGCGACGACGCAAGCAATCGGGGCAAAACAGCCGCTGCCCGGAAGAACGGCCGGCGCACCGCTTCTTCCTGGCCGCCCCGTCATTCTATTGTTGTTGATCGGCTTCATATTAAGCGCATCGAGCGTGGTATTTCTGAAGCTGGAGCCTTATTTCGCCGCCTATATTCTCAAAACGACCGCTGCGCGAAGCATGGTCATGCTCTCCATTGCCGGCGGCGGGATCGCCAGTCAGTTTTGCGCCGCCTGGATAGCGGCACGATGGCATGTTCCCGCAGCGTTCCGGCTGTCGGCTGTCACGCTGACAGCGGGGGCGATCATCTTTATGAGCGTTGGCACGCAGAGCGCCCTTTGGGCCGCGACGGCCGGATTCATTGTGGGATTCGGCATCAATGGGCTGGGCATGCTGCTATGGGCAGCGGTCGGGAATTTCGCCGCAGCATCGGCTTCGCATCCGCGATCGCTTCCGCCCACGCTGATTTTCGGCATGCTCACCTTCAGCCAAAAATCGGCCTCTGCTTTAGCCACACTAGTCATAGGCGCAGTCCTTACTCTGAACGGCATCCTTCCTACCGCATTCGGTACATTTTTGCCTATCGTCGTCGCCATGAGCATCGCGCCCATCATCGGGGCCGTCATTTGCCTGATCTTGGCCGATTGCCTGAAGGTCGAACACTAGACAGTAGTCAACCGATCACCACTTTGACAGGCTTTCCAACACGGGCCAGCATATCCACCAACGCATCGATAGTGAACTTGCCGGTTTTTTTGTTTACAACGTCCGACACGCGAGGGCGAGTGACATGCAAAATCTCGGCCGCTTCACCTTGCTTGAGGTGACTGTCCTTGATCCATGAAACCAGTTCGCCCATAAGCTGCTCCTTGAGCGCCACGGTATGGTCAATCCGCTCACGCGACTCTGCTTGATAGCGCCGGGCTTGGTCCGGCGAAAAACCAAGTTCTGCAAACAAATTCGCACCGGGTTGGGTGACATGCCGAACTTGCGTATCGATTTTGCTCATTTCGTTGCTTTCCTTTTCTGCGCAATCGCTCGATAGCGAGCTTCGGCGATATCCTTGTCCTGTTTTGCTGTGGCTTCCGTCTTCTTTTGAAAGCAATGCAAGACATATATCGCTTCCTCGAACTTCGCCACGTACATTACCCGGAATATTCCGGTTTCATCCCTGATCCGAATTTCCCTTGTTCCTTGGCCAACATCATCAAATGATTTCCAGTTGTCGGGGTCCAGACCAGCTTGAACCTTCCCAAGCTGAAAACCGGCTTCGCGGCGCGGATCGTCTGGGAACTTGAGCAGGTCATCATAGGACGAGCCGAGCCATCGGATTTCTTTGTCGTTATTCATTGTATCAAATTTTATACAATTTTTCCGGTTTGCGCCAGCCCAAAAAACGGAGGTTTATTGCACCTCCGGAAGACGGTGCAAAAAGACGCTGAAACAGCCATGCCGGTACGCCATCATCCCTTTCCAATATTCAACTGGAATTTCGTGACAACGTTAATTAATCAGCGCCCGATCCCAATACGCGGGCTCGCCAAACTCGTCTCGTAAGTGCCCAATGAAGAGTTGCGCTTTTGCAGCATGCGAGCGGCCCGGCATGCGTACCGCATGGATGGCGGACGGCGACTTCGTTGCCGCTAAGTTTGCGGCTGCGAAGAGGGGCAGTAATCTGCCTCCTGCAATCATCTCGCTCACCAGCCAGCTCGCCAAATGCACGATGCCCACTCCGGCCACGGCCGCCTGCAACAACGAATCGGTATCGTCGGTGCGCAATGTCCCCCGCACCGGCAGTGCTTTGTTACGGTTGACGCCCGCAAAGCACCACCAGTCGACCGGGGCCGGCTTGGTGGCCATCGTCAGGCAATTGTGTTGCAGCAGGTCATCCGGGCTAGCGGGCCAACCACAGCGCTCGATATACGCCGGGCTTGCGCAGGCCAGACGTTGAAGCGGCGCAAGCCGTGTGGCCACCAGATCGCTGTCAGGCAGCGTGCCGATACGAATGGCAACATCTACGCGTTGCGCCGACAGGTCGATCACATGGTCGCTCAGGTGAAGATCGATTTCCATCAGCGGATATCGCTTAAGGAAACAATTTACCGCCGGCGTGACATGTCTTCGCCCAAATGACGACGGCGCAGTAACAGTCAGCAAACCGCGAGGGTCTGCATGCAGCGCGGATATCGCGTCTTTTGCATCGTCCAGCTCCGCCAGGATGTTCCTGGCGCTTGGCAAAAACTGTTCGCCTGCATCGGTGAGCATGACTACGCGCGAACTTCGGCGCAAGAGTTTGACGCCAAGCCCCGCCTCCAGCGCATCAATCTTTCGGGACACCGAGGAGACCGCAATATCGCGTGCTTTTGCTGCCTTGGACAAGCTTCCAGCCTCGGCTACAGCGAGAAAAATGCGCAGGTCATCGAGCATGATCGCCAATCCTTTATCTTTGCAATTATTGCAAAGTATCTTTGCAATTCTGTTTATTGTAATATTTATTACAAAGATAGACAATTCGCTTCGTCAACAACTCATGGCCTTATCGGCCCGAAAGAAATATATGCTGAACCTAAACATGACAAAAATGGCGCACGCCGTTGCGCTGGTATCGACCGTGGCATTCGGTGCGCTAAGCACCACGCCGGCAATGGCGGCAGCGCCGATGGCGAAATTCTCCGCGCCGGGTTTTTATCGGCTCATGGTCGGCGATTTCGAAGTGACCGCGCTCAGCGACGGCACCGCCGATCTGCCGATGGATCAGCTGCTGCAAGAGGCGCCCGCCAAGACCAATAAAGCACTGGCGAACGCATTTCTGAAGTCGCCGTTGGAAACCTCGGTCAACGCCTATCTGATCAACACAGGCAGCAAACTCGTGCTGATCGATACGGGAGCCGGCAGCCTGTTCGGACCGACTCTCGGAAAATTGGTAGCCAATTTGAAAGCGTCGGGATACCAACCGGCAGAAATTGACGAGATCTACCTCACCCATCTGCACCCGGACCATGTTGGCGGCTTAGCGGCAGAGGGTAATCTCACGTTCCCCAATGCGACGGTCCGAGCCGATCAACGCGATTCCGACTACTGGTTAAGCCACGCCAACATGGAACATGCGCCCGCGAGCATGAAGGGATTTTTCCAAGGCGCGACAGCCTCGCTCAAGCCATACATCGACGCGAACAAGTATCAACCATTCAGCGCAAACACTGAATTGACTCCCGGCATCAAGTCCTATGCGAGCTATGGCCACACGGCCGGCCATACGTCTTATGTGATCGAAAGCCATGGAAGCAAAATGATTGTGGTTGGCGACTTGATCCACGTGCCTGCCGTGCAACTGAATAATCCCGACGTCACCATCGGGTTTGATACGGACCCCAAAGCCGCGGTCGAAGCCCGAGGCAGAGTCTTCAAAGAAGCTGCCGCAGACGGTGATCTGGTCGCCGCCGCGCACATTCAGTTCCCCGGTTTGGGACACTTGCGTCTTAAAGGCAAATCCTACCAATGGATTCCTGTGAACTATACGCAGATGCGCTAATTCGGTTTTAGCCGTGATGCAGCGTCATCGATGTTCGCCTTCCCGTGTTCGAAGAGGTAGGGTTTCATCGAGCCGATTGCGGAAAGCACTCTTTTCGACCAATTCGACCGCTGCATCGCATTTGGCAACGCCGCAACCCGTATTGAACGACGTAGCGTACATGGTAGGGCGTCAATAGCGAAGCGTATTGCGCCGCATGGAAAGGTAAAACAAGCTCATGCCGAATTATCGTCGCGCATCGGCCTGCTGGCGGCACTTATTTTTTCACTGCAAATCTGTTGCAGCGAAATGAAAGCGATTTGTTGATACGCCATATCGATTTGCGGCGAGAAGCGGTCGGGTCGATGTGCCCGCGCACATCCATTTGTAATTCACGGATCGGTTGTATGGATTATGTTCATATCAACCCGGTCAAGCATGGCTTGGTTGGGTGCGTATCCGATTGGCCTTATTCCACTTTTCATCGTCTTGTCGAACATGCTGTTTATCCGTATGATTGGGCCGGTGACGGACCGCAGGCATCGGGTTATGCGGACTGAACATGCGGCGCAATACGCTTCGCTATTGACGCCCTACCGGGTACGGCTTATGGCGGTCAGTCGGCAGGGCGAGCAGAATGACAGCAAAGGGTCGGTCAACCCAACTTCCGTCATTCCCGATGGCGTTGCCGGTAACGTTTCACCAGGTCGAAACCACTTACCACGGTGACTGCGAATCCAACCAAATGAATGGTGTCGCTACCTTCGCATCCAAGCAAAAACAGCCCGACCACGAGTGCGATTTCAGAGGTGACGACGTTGAATTTCGACGTGCCGTCAAGCCATCGTTTTAGTTCTGCTTTCATGCCGGTTGTCTATCTGTTCGGCTTCCGGCCTGTGCGGTGCGCATCGCGCAAGTTTTCTTCAATTGATCCGTTTGAGCCGTTGGCCATGAATGCCCCACAGGCAATCATTGCCGTCCACCGAACCGCATAGCCCCCAGCCGTTTCCGATCTTTTTCGCCACCACCTCGCTGCCGATTTCAGCCGCCAAACGTTCGGCCCAATGGGTTGCTGAACCCTGTCCTTTGAAAAGCTCGTTTCCTTCGACGACGACAGTCGCATCGAAAACCGGAACGGCAAATAGTGTCATCATCGAATTTTCCTGTGTATCTGTGTATCTATCTGTGTATCTGTCTGTGTATCTGTCTGTGTATCTATCTGTGCATACCGGTAGGTTTGCGCATCATGCAAGCCGATTCCGGCATCATTATTTATTTCGCGGCGCGCTGCCTAGGCCGCGACAATGCCGGCGGTTTCCTGCGGTTTTTCCGGACCGGCGCCGTCCTTGATCAGTTTGCGCAAGAAAGGGATCAGCAGCACCATCGCAATGCCGACCGCGACGCTGCTCCAGCCTAATTCGGAGAAGATGCTCGTATAGGCGGGATTGGTCGAGGCCGCCAGGCCTTCGGTGGGTTCCGGAATGATGCCGGAAAAATAACCGGCCAGGATCGACGCCAGTCCAGTCACCAGCATCCAACTGCCCATCATCACGCCTTGATATTGGCGCGGGGCCAAACGCCCGATCATCGCATAGCCCACCGGGGAAATCAGCAATTCGCCGATGCTTTGCAACAGATAACTGATGGCGACCCATTTGAATGCCACCAACCCGTTGTGGTCGGCAAATAAGATGCCAAGCGGCAACGCCAGGAAGCCCAAGCCTATCAGTATCAGCGATGCGGAAAACTGCTTCGGCACGTCGATGGTCCAGCCTCTGCTGCGTAACCTGACAAATAATGCCGACATCAACGGGCCGCCGAACATGATGACGAAGGTATTGATGTTTTGAATCCATTGCGGGGCGATCTCGAAGCCCCACACATGGCGATCGACATTGTTGACGGCAAACAGTTGCAAGCCGACCGGCGCCATCTGATACAAGGCCCAGAATACCAGCGAACCGAGCGTGAGGATCAGGTAGGCCCACATGTTGTTTCGTTCGCGCGCATCGCGATGTTTGACGGTGAGGTAAATCAACGCTGCGGCAACGACGACGCTGATCAGTATGACCAGATTGCCGCTCAACTCTGCATGTTGCAGCAACAGCCAAACGATGGGCACCAGTCCGACCAGAATTGCCGTGCCCGCGATAAATCTCAATGTAAACTGGCGCGGCGTCGCACTCAATAAAGGTGTGTTCCGGTCGGACAGCGCTTTCCAATTGAGCCCGGCCAGCACAATGGCCAGGAAATTGCCGACGGTCGCACAAATAAACAGGCTCGGATAATCCCCCTGCAATTGAAAGTATCCGGCGACCGAGAAACCGATGAAAAATCCCAGGTTCATTCCCGCATAGTTCCACAGGAACGCGCCTTCGCGGCGATTGTCTTCCGGCTTGAATCGTTGCGTCAGCATCATATTGATGCAGGTCACATTGAGACCGCTGCCGGTCAGAAATAGCGCCAGGCCCCAGTAAAGAAGCGCCACCGTGCCGCCGGCGATACAGGCGCAGCCAAAGACTTGCAGCACCATGCCGCCGACAAACAAGTTGCGGTTGCTCACGAATCGCCCGCCCAAATATCCGCCGAATAAGTGCAAGCCGTAATTGAATGCGCCGAATACGCCGACGATCGCGGTCGCGTCCTTCACCGAAAAATTCAACTTCTTGGTCGCGTACAACATCAGCGTGAAATACAGCGCGGCAAAGCCCAACGTGCAAAATATCTGGATAAAAAATAGCGCGCCGACGCCTTCGGGGATCTTTGACAATGTTTGTTTTAGTGACGGCAAAGTGAACTCCGGATAGTTGCAATTAATAGTATGTACCGTTTTGTGTGCACGAATTATAGATCAGGAGTTCAATGCTACAAGTCAAGGCCGCCAAGGCCACCAGAAGAAATGTCGTTCGCGCTTGTGATAGTCCCAAAATGGGACTAGAATGTGACAAATGAGAGTGATCGCAAAAAAGCACTTGACGGCATATTGGGTAAAACACCCCGATGCAGAGCAGCCGCTAAAGGCGTGGTACGACGAAGCAACCAAGGCTCAATGGCTGACCCCGCAGGAGATTAAGGCACAGTACGGTAGTGCCAGCTTCGTCGGTAATAACCGCGTCGTATTCAACATCAAAGGCAACAATCACCGTCTGATTGTTGCAGTGGCATACAGGTTCGGCGCGCTTTACATCAAGTTCGTCGGAACGCATAGCGAATACGACAAGGTGAATGCCGCAACCGTGGAAATGGAGTGATCTATGGAATTGATTCCGACGGAACTGAAACCGATTCGCACTGAAGCCGAGTATGACGCGGCACTACGCGAAGTCTCAGCCTATTTTGACAACGAACCGGCGCCCGGCACGGAGGAGGGTGATCGCTTTGAAGTTCTTGTCATGCTGATTGAGGCGTATGAAGCAAAACACCATGCGATCGCACCGCCCGATCCAGTCGAAGCGATCAAATTTCGAATGGAGCAGGCGGGACTTACGCCTAAAGATTTGGAGCCGATGATCGGGCGCATGAATCGCGTCTACGAAGTACTGGCGCGGAGGCGGCCCCTCACATTGCCGATGATTCGCCGCCTGCACGCCGGCTTGGGCATCCCTGCGGAAAGCCTTATCGGAGAACCGACGCGGTGACAATTCTGCCGG
>PKWO01000068.1 GCA_003132085.1 Oxalobacteraceae bacterium
CCGCGCCGTTGGGGCCCAGCAGCGCGGTGGTTTTGCCGTCGTGTGCGGTAAAGCTGACTCCGGTCAGGGCCTTGATTGCACCGAATTGTTTGCATACGTCGTCGACTAGGATCATATTTTCTTCAGGGATGCGGGCCGGCTGCGCCGAGTTGGAAGCCGTTGCGCGGAATATCTTTCAGGCATTGCGCCGCCAGAGCTTGTTCCGGATGATCCAGAAATTCGCGTAGCAAGCNNCCAAGCGGGGAGCGCAGCCTGATTGCGAGACGCCGTGACCGAGGTTGGCGACCGCAAAATGCTGCGCATGCGCGATGAACCTCGCGGCGCTTTCCGCGCGAAGCGGCGGCGTCACCGGATCGAGCGCCCCCGACAGCAGCAATGCCGGCGCGTTGATGATCGACGGCTCCTGATACGGAACTTCCGGCACGTTCACATACCGGCACCAGGCCGGCAACAGTTTGACTTCCAGCCCGCCGAGAAACGAATTGCGTTCTTCATCGGCGATGATGGCCGGCGTCAGGCGCGGTATATCTTCGGCACAGGTAACCGACAGCATCAGGCCGATTGCCGGGCCATCGAGGGAAAAATCGCCGGCGCTATACATCTGCGCGAGGAAAGGACGCCAATTGTCTTTGGCGGCGCTGTCGATCAAAAACGGCAGCCGGCTGGCGCTATCGGCGGAATACAGCGCGACGCGCACGGTTTGCAGGAACCTCTCGGGCATCAACTGCATTTGCATCCGGCGAGCGGTGCGCGGATGCGGGAAATCAAGCTTGACCGAACCGCTGTTGACGCGTTGCAGCAGCGCGGAAAACTGTTGTCGCAGCGCCGGAAAGGCGGCGTTGCAACCGGTATCTTCGGCGCAGTGCCGGAACGTTGCCTCCAGCGATGCCTGGGCGTCGCGTCCCCAGGCAAAGATGATTTGGTCGGGGGCGGCGACTGCATCCAGAATCATGGCGCGCAGGTTGCCAGGGAAGCGGCGGGCATAGGCTTGCGCCAGGCGCGTGCCGTAAGACGAACCCCACAGGTTGATTTGCCGATAACCCAATGCGGTGCGGATATGCTCCACATCACGCGCGGAGCGACCGGTGTTGTAGAAGGCAAACGGCTGCTTGAGCGAGCGGATGCAGGTTGCGACGATTTTTTCTTGTTCCGGTATGGAGTTTTCTTCCAGCGTTTGCGTGCGGTCGCAGTCGAGCTTGCCGGACAATCCGGTGCCGCGTTGATCGATAAATACAATATCGCGCGTCGCGCGGGCCTTCCGAAAGGCGCTGTCCAGCAAGGGCAGAATATCGCTGCCGGCCTGACCCGGTCCCCCGGCCAGCACAAACAGCGGGTCAGGTCTTGCAGCTTCGCGTAGCGCCGGCGCCAGTGTCACATGCAGCGCCAAGTCCCCCGCCTCCGGGTGCTGATCGTCGAGCGGCACCGTCACCGTAATGCAACGCAGGGTCTGGTCGTAACCCGGCAGGTGACAACTGCGGCCTTGCTGGTTGGCAGGCGCCGCCGTCGCGATGGACGATGAGCACGCAAGCGCCAGCCATGGCAGGATGGTCCAAAAACGAAATCTCACCGGAACAAATCCTTCGCAATGCATTGAACCTCCATTCCCGCTTGCGGCGGAATGAAGATGGATTTTTGATAGGTTTTCAAGGATATTCATCCGGAGTTGAATCGTTGCGAATTTTTTTGAATTATACGGTGTGTATGCCCAACATATTGCACCCCACATTGGCCGCAGGCGGGATCGGGAGGCATGGGCGCATACGGAGGCTAACGGCGACGCGCGATTCGGCGCCGGTCTCGAACAGAACAGCCGGGTTGCCGTGCCCGCATGCGTTCATCCTCTACAAGTTTTGCGCATCAATGGGCAGCCTGTTATAGTAGGAACCACATTGACATTCTGCGTCGATCCCCACCAACACGAGGCATATTATGGGCATGGATGCTCTAAAAGATAAATTGAAGGAATTGCATTCGACATTGGAGGCCGCCGAGACTCCTGACGCCGAACTGTTGCGGCTTTTGCAGGTGCTGGATGCCGATATACGTACTTTGCTTGCCAAGCAGGCACGAGACGCGTCGGATGCTGCCGGGCTGGTCACGCGTTCGCAAGCAATTTCGGCCAGGTTTGCCGCTCAACACCCGCATCTTGAACCGGTATTGCGCGAGTTGACCGATATGCTGGCGAGAATCGGCATCTAGTACATGATGAAAAGTAATCTGGACCGTCGTGATGGTCGACGGCAGAGGATGAGCGGCAATTGAAGCCGCAAGTATACTGTTCAGGGCCGGTATTTGCGCGCCGGGCCTGTCTTAATGAAAATAAATGTGATGGATGATCCACAAGAAGCGCGCGTTGAGGCGCGCAAGATATTGCGTTGTGCGGCCAAGTTACTATTGAAAGATGGGTCGCCGATTAAAGCCAGAACGATAGATATATCGATCGGCGGAATCAGCCTGATGCTGGAAGAGCCGGTCGCGATTTCCCAGTCATGCGTGATTGTTTTCGAGGCGCCCGCCAACGGCAAAATAGTCAAGGTCAATATTGCCGCCAAGGCGGTTCACTGCACATGTGTGGGAACCACGGGTTTCAGGGTCGGTTTCCAATTCGACCGGAAAAACGAAGTCGCAGCGAAATCGATCCGGCTATTGCTTCAATAATGAACATATTGATAGATCGAGGTATTGAATGATCACATCGAAGCGTGTCGCCGTTATCGTTTCTTCCGTCGTTGCACTTGCTGCCGTTCTCTTTGCCGCCTATGTTTGGCTCGCGCTGACCTGGTCGTATTCGGAAGGCGAACGTGCCGGATATATCCAGAAATTTTCCAAAAAGGGGTGGGTTTGCAAAACATGGGAAGGTGAGCTCTTGCTGACGTCCATGCCAGGCGCAATACCGGAGAAATTCGAGTTTTCGGTTCGCGACGATGCGATTGCCGCACAATTATCCGCTAGCGCCGGAAAACGCGTGGTGTTGAGCTATACGCAACATATGGGCCTGCCCGGTTCCTGCTTTGGCGACACCGAATATTTCGTCGAAAAAGTCAGCCTCATGCAGTGAGGATGGCAAGTCTTGTCGCCTGAACTTTTCAGGTTTGACCGGTTTGCGCTGGTTTAATCCCAGCCGCATCGCGCCGACATCGTCTCCTTTGCATTGGCGACGTTACCTATGGAATAAAAGCATGGACGTGAACTTGAAGAAAAGGAAAATATCGAATGCTTAAACCGTCGCGGCTAGGACGCTTGGCCGGAATCCTCTCGACTGGCCTGTTTTGCTTGTCCGCACACGCGGAACTGAGTAATCCCTTCGACCTGATTGACGCGCAGCCTATCAGCGAAACATGGATCAATCCGGGCTTTTATTCTTACCATTGGCAGCGTGATGCGGGGCTGAACGGCAATAATTACGGTTTGGGGGTGGAGTATCGTTTTTCCACCGTCGCGTCGGTCACCGCCGGCAGATTTTATAACAGCGATCGGGTCGATTCGACATACGTGGGCCTCTATTATCAGCCGGTAGCCATCGGCCCGGTGCGGTTGGGAGCGGCTCTAGGCGGTTTTGACGGCTACCCGAAGATGAGAAATGGCGGATGGTTCCTGGCGGCCATCCCTGTTGCCAGCTTCGACTAGCNNAACGTCTCGTTCGTGCCAAGTTACAAGGATCGGCTTTATGGCGCGTTATCCTTTCAATTGAAGCTGAAAGTGTTTTAATTTCATTGTAGGCTCCCGCCCTCATGTTCGGTACACACGACCTGCTGCTTTTCATCTTGTCCGGTTTGCTGCTCAACATCACGCCGGGGCCGGACTCGCTCTATATCGTCGGCCGCAGTATTGCACAGGGCTGGCGAGCGGGCGCCACCGCCGCCTTCGGCATCGGCGCCGGTACCCTCGTGCATGTATTGACGGCGGCTTTCGGCTTGTCGGCAATTCTGGCGACCTCGGCCGCCGCATTTACGGTGGTTAAACTGTTGGGTGCCGCGTATCTGCTGTATGTCGGCCTTTCTCTTTTGCGCAGCCGCGGCAACGCGCAGGCCGGGCAGGCGCCGAGCGCGCCGCCGACTTCGCTCCGGCAGATATTTTCACAAGGCTTTTTGACCAACGTTCTCAATCCGAAGGTGGCTTTGTTCTTCCTGGCTTTTGTGCCGCAATTTATCGATCCGGCCGCGCCGCATAAGGCGCTGGCATTTGTGTTTCTGGGCGTGATTTTCGATTTCAACGGGATGTTATGGTGTAACTTTCTCGCTTGGTCAGCGGCAGCCGCCAACGCCGGCCTGAAAAATAATGCCAAGCTGGCCCGCATTCTTAATCGCGCGACCGGTTGTCTGTTCGTTGGATTGAGCATTAAACTGGTTTTCAGTAAGCAAAATTAAACCTGCCAGTCGCAGCGCGTTCCGGCATCATCAATTAGGCATTCATGTTGAAAAAAACGCTTCCCCCTTTGACCGCCGTACTGATCGGCTTAAGCGTTTTGGTTGCGCTGGTATCGCGATTTGGCGCATCAACCGAGGTGCTGAACTTCTTGTTCATTGCCGATTCGGATGGCGGCGGGCTGGCGGCGGTCGCTTCGGGTCAGGTGTGGCGCCTGATTACGCCGATTTTCATTCACTTCGGGATCATGCATGTCGCGTTCAATATGATGTGGCTATGGGATTTGGGGAAACTGGTGGAAATGCGGCGCGGCGCTTTGTTTTTAGCGGCTTTCGTTGTGGTTGACGGCGTGGCGTCGAATCTGACGCAATACCTGGTGACCGGTTCCCCCTATTTCGGCGGCATGTCCGGCGTCGTCTACGGATTGCTGGGGTTTGTCTGGATGCAGGGGCGCCACAACCGGCATTTCGGTTATGAATTGACCAAGCCGACCGTTATTATGATGCTTGCCTGGTTTGTGCTTTGCTGGACCGGGTTGCTCGGCCCGATTGCAAACTGGGCACACACCGCAGGTTTGCTGATTGGCACGATCTGGGGATTTGTGAGTCGCGGACGGTCTGCATCGGCGGATATTTCGTAGCGCGATACTGCTGTTTAAGTGCGCCGGTCTAGAAAACGCGCTACTGCCGTTTTTCGCGCAAAGGCTTCTCGCGATCGTCCGAGCGGGAGACGGCAAAAGCCATTGCTTTCCTTGGGGTAATGTTGTCACTCGATGATGATGACCCCGCAATGTGCGATAGCGTACGGAACCATCTTGTTGTTACGCTAGACTAACTAGCAACTACTAACAACGAGGGAAAAGGAGCTGACCGATGCCGTTGCCAGCAAACAATAGGCGCCAAAGCTGGCGTCTCGACGATATCGACTTTGACGCGGTGGATGCGGCTTCAGTGCGCAATGATGAATTTTTATTCCTTACGCTCGCTTCCGCTTCTTTTGTGGAAATCCTTTCCGAGATGTACAGCGACAACCTGATTGAGCATTTTCAGGGTAACGCCGAAGTGACCAACTGGCTTAAAGAGCACTGGCAGCAGGAAGAAGTGCAACATGGCCACGCGTTCAAGGCCTATATCCAACGGGTATGGCCTGAATTCGATTGGGAAAGCGCGTATCGCGCGTTCCAGGTGCAATACAGTTCGCTCTGCACCGTCGAGCAATTGGAGCCGCACCGAGCGCTGGAACTGGTGGCGCGCTGCGTGGTCGAAACCGGCACTTCTACGTTCTATCGCGCGCTGGAAGATTATGTGCGCGAGCCGGTGCTAAGGCAGTTGATTGGCCACATCAAAACCGATGAAGCGGCACACTACACGCATTTTCGCCGCTATTTCGCCGCTTATAACGCCATCGAGCATCATGGCGTCGGCGCAGTGATCGCCACGATATGGCGACGTCTGCGCGAAATTCGCGGAGAGGATGCCTATATCGCGTTCAAACATGTGTACGCGGCGCGTCATCCGGACCAGCCATTTCTTGCGTCGGACTGGCATCGCTACAACCGCATGGTCAAACGCCTCGCGCGCCGCCACTATCCCTATTTGATGGCAGTCAGAATGCTGATCAAGCCGATTCCAATGGCGGAAACACTGAAGCGTGTGTTGCAATGGCCGTTGGTTGGTCTGGCTCGGCTGGTGTCGCTGGGCTGACAGGTTTTGCGGGAGCGGACGGCGGCCGCATGCCCGCTGATTTTTGCGTTAGCTGGTCAGGAATCCGACCAGGTTGTCGAGCACCGCATCGGGTTGTTCAGCCATGAGTGCATGGCCGCATTGCTCCAGTTGCACGATGCGTGCGTGCGGTATGGCCTTGGTCAGGGTGGCGGTGGCTTTGGGCGGCGTCATCATATCGCGTTTTCCCATCAGGAACAGCGTCGGGCAACTCACCGCTTTTGCCGCCGCCTCGCCATTTGCGTAGGCGTTGCAGGCCGAAAAGTCGATATGGAATATTTTTTCGCCGCTTTGCCGCGCGATGTGTTGCATCAAGCGCCGGCTGCCGCCCATCTCATAGAAGCCGGGGCCGGGAAACGACGGTTTCTGCGCAATTGACGAATGCGACCAGATATTGACCATGTCTATCGCCGCCGGTTCATCGTTGAGCGCGGCGTTGAGCAGCGTGTCGGATACTTTCATCGGGTAGGCGGTGCCGATCAGGGCTAGTTTGGCGACCCTCGCCGGCGCTCTTGCCAGCGTTTCGAGCGCAATCAGCGACCCCATGCTATGGCCGATCAAACTCGCCTGCTGCACGCCGGCCGCATCCAGCAACCGCAGCATCCAGTCGGCCATCGCTTCCACGCTGGTCAGGGCCGCGCCTTTGCTGCGGCCATGCCCCGGCAAATCGACGGCCAATACACCGAAGCCGTGATGGGCGAAGTAGCGGGTTTGCAGTACCCAGACCGAGTGGTCGTTTTGCGCTCCATGAATAAATACCACGGTCGGCAACGCCGGATCGAGTGGCTTGCCGCCGGTATAGCAATAGGCATCGTGGCCGTCAATGTTGAATAGCATGTCAGGCTCCCTTTTGCGATGCTTTCAAGCCGCGCCCCAAATCCTCAATCAAGTCGTCGACGTCTTCCAGCCCGACCGACAAGCGCATCGTGCCCTCGGTCATGCCGGCGGCAACCAGTTGCTCGGGCGGCACGCGGAAATGGGTGGTCGATGCCGGGTGGATGACGAGCGATTTGGCATCGCCGACATTGGCCAGGTGCGAGAAAATGCTCAACGATTCGACAAAGCGCCTGCCTGCTGCTCGCGTGCCTTTGATGTTGAAGGAGACCACGGCGCCGCACCCCTTGGGCAGCAGGATTTTCGCCAGTGCGTAGTCGGGATGCGATTCGTGCTCTGGATAAGAAATCGACTCCACCGCTGCATGCGGAGCCAGAAATTCCACGACCTTGCGCGTATTGGCGACATGTTTTTCCATCCGCAACGCCAGTGTTTCGATACCTTGCAGGATCGCAAACGCGTTGTGCGGACTCATGACGGCGCCGAAGTCGCGTAAACCTTCGCGGCGCGCGCGCAGGGAGAACGGGGCAACCGTCGACTCTTCTGAAAACACCATGCCGTGAAAACCGTCATACGGTTCGCATAGTTCGCCAAAGCGGCCGGTTTTTTCATACGCTTGCTGCCAGTCGAAGGTGCCGCCGTCGACCAGCAGTCCGCCGATTGCGGTTCCGTGACCGCACAAAAACTTGGTGGCGGAATGGAAAATCAGGTCGGCGCCGTGATCGAACGGGCGCAACAAATAAGGAGTAGTGAAGGTCGAGTCGACCATCAGCGGCAAATAATGCTCATGGGCGATCGCCGCGACTTCGGGGATATTCAGGACGTCGAGGCCGGGATTGCCTAGCGTTTCGCCGAATAATACCTTGGTATTCGGACGAATTGCCGCGCGCCAAGCATTCAGGTCGCGCGGGTCGACAAACGTGGTGTCGATGCCAAAGCGCTTCATCGTGTAGGCCAAAAGGTTTTGCGAGCCGCCATACAACGCGCGCGACGCCACCACATGCGAACCCGCACCGGCGATGGTTGCCAGGCCGAGGTGCATGGCTGCCTGGCCGCTGGCCACGGCAATGCCCGCCACGCCGCCCTCCAGCGCCGCAATGCGCTCTTCCAGCACAGCGTTGGTCGGATTGGAAATCCGCGAATAGACATGTCCGGCGCGCTCCATGTTGAACAACGCCGCAGCCTGGTCGGAATCCTTGAACACGAAGGCGCTGGTCAGGTAAATCGGCGTGGCGCGCGCGCCGGTGGACGGGTCGGGGGCTGCGCCGGCATGCAGCGCCAATGTGTCGAAACCGGAATATTTGGGACCGCTCATGGTATGGTAGGGCTCCTATGCAGCTATGTTGCGTCAATGAATTCGCCAGCCCTATCTGCTGTGGTGCAGCATGAGCAGGGCTGGCCGGTGTGGCGAATCGTAGCATTGAAACCGTCCTGCCGAAACATCCGGAATGCCGGATGCGTTGTGCGATCGGGGATATTTCAACGTTGCGCGGAAGCGCTAGATTTTTCGCTGTGCTTAGGCTACATTGCAGGTGTAAGTACAAAAGTCAGATAGGATGGAACAATGAAAGTATCCGAAATCCTTCAAGTCAAAGGCAATATCCTGTATACGGTGACGCCTGATACGCCGATGCTGGAGGCGGTCAATACGATGGCCGAGAAAGACATCGGTTCGCTGGTGGTCATGGAGTTCGGCGAATTGGTCGGCATGTTGAGCTTTCGCGAAGTGATGACAACCATCCACGAGAACCGTGGCGCTGTGGGGCCGGAGAGTGTGCGCAAACACATGGACGACCATCCGATTACCGTCACGCCGGAGACCGAAATCAACGAAGTGAGGCGCCTGATGCTGGAGCGGCATGCGCGTTACGTCCCGGTAATGGATGCCAAGACCTTGCTTGGCGTCATATCGTTTTATGATGTGGCGAAAGCGGTGGTGGAAGCGCAAAGCTTTGAAAACAAGATGCTGAAAGCGTATATACGCGACTGGCCGGTTGCAGGCGGCGAGGAATAGTCGTCATCCGGCCGCCTCCTCGCGCACTGTCCAACTCTAGCACTCTCGATCGCATGCGCCAGCATTCTCCGGCTACTCGTACCGTACTCGTTACGCCCATTCTCTACCGCATCGGCGATGTTGTTTTAGCGCCTTCGCCACCCCGCGGTCCACTCCGAATAATTATTTATGAGGACTCTTCATGTATATTGCCATCGTCGGCGCTGGGCTTGCCGGTCTGATCTGCGCGCGTCAACTGCAAGAACAAGGCAACCATGTGGTTGTTTATGAAAAAAACGGCGAGATCAGCGGGCGAATGAGTACGCGCCAAACTGAATTGGGCGGCTTTGATTACGGCGCGCAATACTTCACCGCAAGCAGCGAAAACTTCAAGAAAGCGATAGTGGCGTGGCGCAAGGCCGGTTGGGTCAGCGCATGGGACGGAAAGTTGGTGTCTCTGGAAAACGGCGAGGTCAAACCTGCCGACCGCAGCGCCGAGCGTTTGAAGCAGCGCTATGTCGCGGTGCCGGGCATGAGCGCGCTGGGGCAGCAGTTGGCGCAGGGCCTGGATATACGCACCGAGCAACTGGTTAAACGTATCGAAGCGCACGGCGATCAATGGCTGTTGACGGTCGGATCGGATGCCGTTCCGATCGACGCCAGCGCCGGGCCATTTGACGCGGTCATCCTGGCGGTGCCGGCAGCGCAAGCGATTCCATTGCTGAAGGCTGCGCCGAAACTGGCGACCCAGGCGGAACAGGCGCGGTTTGCGCCTTGTTGGGCGTTGATGCTGGGTTTCCAGGATTCGCTCGATCTGGGCTACGACGGTGCATGGGTGCAATCGTCGCGCCTGGCCTGGATTGCCCGCGACGCGTCCAAGCAGCAACGGCGTCCCGGCGAGCATTGGGTGGCGCTTGCGTCGGCGGCCTGGAGTATCGAGCACTTCGACGACGACGTTGAGCGCGCGAAGGAGAAGCTGCTGAAAGCGTTTCACGACGCGACTGGTTCGCAGGTGCAACCGATTTATGCGACCATACACAGATGGCGCTTCGCGCAGGCAACCCAACCCATCCCCGGCGAATGTCTATGGGACGGCAGGCAAAGGGTCGGTGCTTGCGGCGATTGGTTCGCGGCAGGTTTGGAGGGCGGCGGCCGGGTGGAAAATGCCTATCTGAGCGGGCTTGCAATGGCCGAGTCGTTGCGGCTGGCCGTGCATTGACCCGCGCATAACGGCACGCATAACGCGGACAAGCATTGCGCGTCACGGTCGGCGATCGGCTTGCCGATCGCGCTTATTAATCACAGTTATTTGCGATGGAAATCACGATGCAAAAGCGCAGAATGTTTGGCTTCATTGGTGGTCTGATAGCATTGGGGTTTAGCGGAATCGCCGCTGCGGAACTGCCGCCCATCAAGATCGGCGTGATTGGTCCGGTCACCGGGAAATCGTCGGAAGCGATGGGGCAAAGCATTATCGGCGGCGCCAGGGTGTTCGTCGCCGACGTCAACCAGATGGGCGGGATCTTGGGCCGGCGGGTCGAACTGGTCGAGCGTGACGACCAAGCGAAGCCGGAGATCGGCGTTGCCATTGCCAAGGAAATGGTCGACAAGGAAAAAGTGGTCGCAGCGGTGGGTTTCGCCAATACCGGCGTCGCGCTGCCGTCGGCCAAAGTATTCCAGGAAGCGAAGATTCCATTGATCGTGACCGGCGCCACCGGCGCCACGCTGACCAAGTCGTTCATGCCGCCAGCCTATCCGGCCAACTATGTGTTCCGCACTTCGGCCAGTGACGCATTGCAGCCGATAGTGATCCTCAACGACGTGATCGACCGCCGCAAGATCGACAAGATCGCGCTGCTGCATGACGACAGCGCCTACGGCCTGTTCGGGAAGCAAAGCGTGCTGGCGGAATTGGAGCGGCGCCATCTGAAGCCGGTCGCGGTGGAGAGCTTCAAGGTCGGAGACCTGGACATGACCGCGCAGTTGCTGCGCGCAAAAGAGAGCGGCGCTCAGGCGATCATGATGTATTGCCTCGGCCCCGATGCGGCGACGGTTGCGAAAAACGCGGAAAAGCTCAAGCTGCGATTGCCGCTGGTCGGGCCGTGGGGCATGTCGCAGCAAACGTTCATCGACAAGGCCGGCGAAAGCGCGGAAGGCGCGCGTACCTCGGTAACCTTCATCGAAAACGATCTGAGTTTGGTGAGCAACCAGTTCTCGCTTGCCTACCGCAAGATCAACAAGGTCAACCACATTCCATCGGCGGTGGCCGCCGCTCAAACCTATGACGCGCTGCGCCTGCTGGCGCTGGCGATGTACCAGGCCAATTCGGCGGAAGGACCGAAGATCCAGGAAGCGCTGGAGAACTTGCAGCAGCACACGACTTCCACCGTTGTTTCGCGTTACTTCAAGCCTTTCTCGCCGACCGACCATGAAGCGATCGCTTTGAACATGATCGTCATGGGTGAAATCCGCAACGGCAGAGTGGTCTATGCGTACAAAGAGGATGTCAGCAGCGGATTGATCGCGCGCACCAAGAAAACCCCGTAACGGAACCGTGGTGGCGGAGAAAGCCGGCGTCGACGGCGCGTGTTGCTCCGTCTATGATGTATGCCACGTCCGGCCAAGAAGCTTCGCCAATAATTATTCGACATGAGCCAATCCAGCCAATTCAGCCTGCTTAGTCAACGCCGCTTCGGCCCGTTCTTCTGGACCCAGTTTTTCGGCGCATTTAACGACAATGTTTTTAAAACTGCGCTGCTGACTATCCTCACCTACGACGCAATCAGTTGGACCGCCGGCGATGTCGGATTGTTGAATAACCTGATTCCAGGCTTGTTCATCTTGCCGTTTGTGCTGTTTTCCGCGACCGCCGGGCAATTGGCCGACAAATTCGACAAGGCGCGCGTTGCCCGCTGTGTGAAGCTGTTGGAAATAGCGATCATGCTGATCGCGGCAACCGGTTGGATGACCCATACGCTATGGCTATTGATCGCCGCGATCGTCGGCATGGGTTTTCATTCGACCCTGTTTGGTCCGGTCAAATATGCGTACCTGCCGCAGCATCTGAGGCCGGACGAACTGACAGGCGGCAATGGCCTGATCGAAATGGGCACCTTTATCGGCATTTTGTTGGGTGAAGTGCTGGGGGCGATTCTGGTGGTGCAAAAACCGGGGGGCATCGAACTGGTTGCGGGGGGCACAATCGCATTTGCCGTCATCGGTTGGCTGGCCAGCCGCAGAGTTCCGGTGTCGCCGGCTTCGGATCCAAAATTGATCATCAATTGGAATCCGTTCTCCGAGACCATTCGCAATCTCCGCTTTTCCGGCAAGAACCGCACTGTGTTTTTGTCGTTGCTGGGAAATTCCTGGTTCTGGTTCTACGGCATTATTTTACTGGCGCAGTTTCCGCTTTATGCAAAGGATTGCCTGCATGGCGATTACACGGTATTCGTGTTGCTATTGACAGTATTTTCGCTTGGCATCGGTGTTGGGTCTTTGCTGTGCGAAACCTTGTCCGGTCATAAAATCGAAATTGGCTTGGTGCCGCTCGGCTCGATTGGACTCTCGGTGTTCGGCATTGATTTGTACCTGGCANNGGCAAGCCTCGCCTATGCGAGCACCGGTGCGGTTGATGCGATGAATTTTCTGGCGCAGCATGGCAGCATCCGCATCTTGTTCGATTGCGTGATGATCGGCATGTTCGGCGGCTTCTACATTGTGCCGCTGTTCGCGCTGATTCAGACGCGTTGCGATCCCCGGCACATTTCGCGCACCATCGCAGGCATGAATATCATGAACAGTCTGTTCATGGTTGCCGCCGCCGGGCTGGCGGT
>PKWO01000074.1 GCA_003132085.1 Oxalobacteraceae bacterium
CGATGGTCACCGTGGCGTCGTCAACCAGAATACCCACCGCCAGCGCCAATCCTCCCAAGGTCATGATATTCAATGTCTCCCCCATCGCATACAGTCCGGCGATGGATGACAATATCGCCAACGGAATCGAGACGGTAATAATGACGGTTGAACGCCAACTTCCCAGAAACAGAAGTATCATTAAACTTGTCAGCAATGCCGCAATGACCGCTTCACGCGCCACGCCGCTCACCGCAGCTTTAACGAAAATGGATTGATCGCCGATTGCATCCAAGTGAATGGATGACGGCAGAGTTTCGGCGATTGTCGGGAGCAGCTTCTTGACGTTGCTGACAATATCCAGCGTCGAGGCAGCTCCGCTCTTCAGGATGGTCATCAGGACAGCACGGCTGCCGTTGACACGCACGATATTGGTCTGCGGCGGATTACCGTCTCTTATGCTGGCGACATCGCGCATATGGATAATTGTGCCATCGACCGATTTAATCGGCAAGTCATTGAGCTGCTCAAACGCGTCGGGACTGTTGTTCAGTTTGACGCTATATTCGAAACGTCCGATTTTTTGCGTGCCGACAGGGACAATCTGATTCTGCGCAGCAAGCGCATTCTCTACATCTTCGGCGGAAAGATGTTTGGATTGAAGCGCCTGCGGGTTGACGTCAATCTGAATTTGTCTGACTTTGCCGCCATAAGGAGACGGAATCGCCGTGCCGGGCACCGTCGCGAGCTGCGGACGGATGAAGTTCTGTCCAAAATCAAACAGCTTTTGCTCCGACTCTTGCACGCTTGACAAGGCCAATTGAAGTATAGGCACTGTGGAAGCGTTGTAGTTCAAGATCAACGGCGGCGTAATGCCGGGCGGCATCTGCTTGAGCACCGTTTGTGAAATTGAAGTGACCTGCGCAGTCGCGGTCCGGATATCGACGTTCGGCTGAAAGAATATCTTGACGATCCCATATCCTGCCAAAGATTGCGACTCGATATGATCGATATCATTGACGGTGGAACTTAACTGCCGCTCATAGTAGTAGACAACCCGCCCGGACATGTCCTCGGGCGAGAGGCCGGTATACGTCCATACTGCGCTAATGACAGGTATCTTGATGTCGGGGAAAATATCGGTCGGCGAACGCAGTGCGGCCAAAGGACCAAAAATCAGAATAAGTAACGCCAACACGACAAACGTGTAGGGACGTTTCAGTGCAACTCGAACAAACCAAAGCATTCGTGTACTCCGCCATAAGAAATTGGGAGGACTTCGAGTCCGCCAAATATTATTGCCGACAGTCGCTCGACGATGGGACTGATTATATTGGGCGAGCCGTTTTGCATTCATTAAACATTATTCATATTCGCCGTCCGCACTTGAACCGGGCCGCGGTCTCGCTGTCCCGTTATTGACTTGTACGGTACTCCCCAAGCAAGCGCAAATATTAAAAACCTTTAATGCTGCACCGTTGAACTTGACGATAAAATCTCTATCATCGCTAGATTCGCTCCTAATTTCGGGGGATGACGTGCTGAATTGAAGAAAATTATTTGGGAGGAGTGATGAAAGGCTTTCAATTGGAGTTCTTTACGCAGCAAGATCAATTTCATGCTGGGAAACATCTATCGGACTGGCTGATTGACGTTGCGCGGTCACACGGTATTCGCGGCGCCACCGTTTTTATGGGCACAACCGGTTTTGGACAAGATCGCCGCTTTCATGCGGCGCATATGTTTGATATTGTCGATCACCCGGTGCAAATCACCATGGTGGTGAGTGAAGAGGAGTGCGAGCGTTTGTTCGCATTACTGGTGAAAGAGCGGCTGCATTTATTCTACGTCAAACTACCGGTGGAGTTCGGCAAGGTAGGCGAGTAGATGTTTACACCGGAGTGACGGAGTGACCAAGGCGCCAATCAATTGCCATGCGCGAAGACGATGAGGTCAGCAGGAACTTCACTTAATCCAACGGTAAATAGCAGATATGAAAATGTTATCGGATCGCATCGACTAGCCGGCTTCGCGCAACATTATTTCTGCGGCGACCGCCGCACAGGCTTCAATGTGCTGATTCGCAATCGCGCGAAAAGTAACGAAGCCGATGGAAGCCGAAACAATTTGCCCGGCAATCGGCACAATTTTCGCCGCATACTTGGTCATCATTTTCAACCCGCCGCGCTGCAACAAATGGGCGACCACTTCCCGCGTTACCACTTTGCCGATCATCACGCCGCCCATGCCTACCATCATCTCATAGGCAATCAGTTTCACTCTTGGCTGCAGGCGAGCGATTTGATCGGGTGACAATCCGAATTCGATACTGATATCTTCGATGGCGCGCGCCAGGAAAGCGAGGTCAGTGGCGATGTCCAGCCCAGGTATCGGCAATGCCGACACACCGGCCGACATCGCCGCGCGGCGCACTACCAGACGCCGGCACTTTTTCCGGGCCATCTCGATATCTTGCAACGTGGAGGGAACCAATTCCCAAGCGTCGGTTTTTTGTCGGCGTGTCATGTCAATCTGCGCGGTGATCTTTACGTCGTCAACATAGTGAGACGGTAAAGTCGATTATGCGACCTAACGCTTGCAGAGAGACGCGGAAATTTGTGAAATATTGGCAAATTACAGCATAACGAGACGCATACCAGCCATACTTTGTTAAATCCGTTACCAATACTACATTTGTCGTTGCCCCTAACACCATGAAAATTGCCCTACTAGGCGATGATCGCAGCCAAACCGATCTGATATGCCAGGTTTTGACTGCCGCCGGCCACCTATGCCATCCATGCATGAGCGGCAAAGAGATGCTCAACCAATTGCGCCGCGAACTTTGCGACATGTTGATTATCGACTGGCAAGTGCCGGATCTGAGCGGCGCCGAGGTTCTGCGCTGTGCCAGGGACAACCTGCCATCGAACTTGCCGGTATTATTCATGACCGGCAGTTCCGGCGTGGAAGATATCGTTGCCGGCTTGGACGCCGGCGCCAACGACTATATGATCAAGCCGATCCGCCGGGGCGAGCTGGCGGCGCGCGTGCAAGCATTGCTGCGCCGCGCTTACCCGAATCAACATGCAATGGAAGAGATCCGGTTTGGCAACTACGTATTCGAATCGCGCAGCGGGCGTCTGACCATGGCCGGCACGCACATCCAGGTAACGCAAAAGGAATTCGAGCTTGCGCTGCTGTTTTTCCGCAATCTGGGGCGCCCGCTGTCGCGCGCGTACATATTGGAAGCCGTATGGGCGAGCGAGGTTGAAATTCCGTCGCGCACAATGGACACACATGTCTCCAGAGTGAGAAGCAAGTTGCAGTTGCGTCCCGAAAACGGCTTTCGGCTGGCCCCTGTGTATAGTTACGGATATCGTTTGGAACAAATTCCGGTCTAGACGGAGGATTGTCCTCTCAAGAGATTTCAGCAAAAAAATGCCGGTATTGATTACGGTATCCAGGCTAAGTGCCAATATCCGTCGTGCCAATTGGCAACAGGTTATAATAGAGGGGTTTTTATCCTTTACGACTGAAAATGCAGCTCCTCGCCGTCGGCGTCAATCACACCACCNNTTTTGCGCAAGAAACGGCGATACTGTCGACCTGCAACCGTACCGAACTATACGCCGCCAACCACCTGCCGCACGACAGCAATACCAACCTCGATGCGGCAATCGATGCTACCGCGCATTTTCTGGCTGAGTATCACGGCGTGCCTTACGCCGAGCTGCGCCCCTTCCTGTACACGTTACCGCAAGACAACGCGGTACGCCACGCGTTTCGCGTTGCGTCAGGGCTGGATTCGATGGTGCTGGGCGAAGC
>PKWO01000129.1:0-2044 GCA_003132085.1 Oxalobacteraceae bacterium
AAAGTCGCCGATTATTTCAAGAACAAAAACTTCAAAGACAGAACCTACTTCCTGTGCGAGCAAACGCCAACCTCCTGGGAAGTGAAGCAGGAGGAATTTGAAGGCGAGGGCGGCCTGCACAATCCCTCTGCACTGCGGCAAGCAGAGTTGGGCAACGGCGATGCGCTCTATGAAACACCGGCCGCGGTTGTGCAATATCGCTTGGCGTTGGCGGCCGACGAAGCGCATGACTACCGCTTCATTTTCGGTCCGGCGTTTGACGATGCTGAAATCGCCGGGCTGCGCGAAAAATATTTAAGCAAACAAGCGTTCGCCAGGGAGCAGCAAGCTTACGCCGAATACCAAGACCAAGGGCGCGGCTGCCTGCAGATAGAGACGCCGGACAAAGCGCTGGATAATTTCGTCAATCATTGGCTGCCGCGCCAGGTGTTTTATCATGGCGACGTCAATCGGCTGTCCACCGATCCGCAAACGCGCAATTATTTGCAAGATAACATGGGCATGAGTTTCATCAAGCCGGAGGTGATGCGCGCGGCATTTTTGCATGCGCTCAGCCAGCAAGAGGCCAGCGGCGCAATGCCGGACGGCATCTTGTTGAGCGAAGGCGCCGAGCTGAAATACATCAACCGGATTCCTCATGCGGATCACTGCGTGTGGTTGCCGGTGTGCCTGAAAGCCTACCTCGATGAAACCAATGACTACGACATTTTGCGGCAAGTGGTGGCCGGTGCGAACGGTGAGCCGCCCTATACGGTATTCGAGCGCGTTGGCCGGGCAATGGAGTGGTTGTTGGCGGCGCGCGATTTTCGGGGTTTGAGCTTTATCGCGCAGGGCGACTGGTGTGACCCGATGAATATGGTGGGTTACAAAGGCAGGGGCGTATCGGGCTGGCTGTCGGTCGCGACCGCTTATGCGCTCAATCTGTGGGCGGATGTCTGTATTCAACAAGAACAAGCGGAGCTGGAGCGGCATTTTCGCGCGGGTGCTCAGACGATCAATGACGCCGTAAACAAATATCTGTGGGATGGCGATTGGTTTGCGCGCGGCATCACCGATGATAATGTCGTTTTTGGGGTCAGCAAGGATATTGAAGGCCGCATTTATCTGAATCCGCAGGCTTGGGCAATTCTAGGCGGCGCCGCAAATGAAGCGCAGCGCGCGAAGATGCTGGCGCAAGTCGAGCGGCAACTGGAAACACCGTATGGCGTGAGCATGTTCGCGCCGGCCTACACGTCAATGCGCGACGATGTGGGCCGCGTCACGCAAAAGCATCCGGGATCGGCGGAAAATGGCGCGGTGTACAATCACGCCGCGGCTTTTTATGTATTCAGCTTATATAGTATTGCCGAAAAAGACCGCGCGTTTAAAGCCTTGCGTCAAATGATTCCAGGCCCAAGCGAGCAGGATTATTTGCAGCGTGGGCAATTGCCGGTATTTATTCCGAACTATTATCGCGGGGCCTATCGGCAGTTCCCGCGCACTGCGGGCCGCTCCAGCCAACTCTTTAATACGGGCACGGTCTCATGGATGTATCGCTGCGTCATAGAAGGCCTGTGCGGCTTGAAAGGCGACGGGCGCGGATTGGTGATTAATCCGCAACTGCCAAGCGAATGGGATCAGATCAAGGTGGTGCGCGAATTTCGCGGCGCAACGCTTTTCGTCACGATACAACGCGCGGATGTACCTGAAGTGAGAGTAAAGCAGGCCGGTCAATTTCTGCCGGAAGCGCGCGTCACCGACATCGTTGCAGGCAATGCATATCATTTGGAGGTGTATGTTCCTTAATCGATTGATCGATTGTCTAAAAATAAGTTTAGGTGAATCGCACGTATACGTGTATATTCCGTCTTGTACTTGCATCAGGTCGTAATATTGTTGGTCCCAATTCCGCATGGCTGTATCTTCTAGTCGTTCTGTCTTTATTTCCTCCAGTTTCGTTTCTTGGTTTCAAGTGCCTTTCAGGCAATGTCGCCTATTTATACAATTGAAGGAATACACATGAGCACTCAAACAGGCATAGTAAAGTGGTTTAACGACGCCAAAG
>PKWO01000129.1:2055-2949 GCA_003132085.1 Oxalobacteraceae bacterium
GACATCCAATCATCCGGATTCAAGAGCCTGTCGGAAAACCAACGCGTCTCTTTTGAACGCAGTGTTGGCCCAAAAGGTGAAAAGGCCGGCAATATTCAAGTCGTTTCTTAACCTGATGAATGTCGGCGGAAATGCGTTTCCGACCCGCTGACAAGCGGTTTTTCAGGTCACTTATTTGTTTCTTCCGGTAGCAATGCCGGCCATCGGCACCATGCAGATAGCATGGGCTTTTGGTGGTCAGCCAGAGTAGCAAGTGACGCAAAAATTCACATGCCGGGAAATAGCCGCAATGAGGCGTTCCCCGATACGCAGATCAACTCTTACCGCCTAACGATACCACGCAGATGGCATGGGTCATTGGGAAATGGTCGACCTGAATTGTGAAGAAAATAATTCGTATGTCAGTACACGAGAGCGCAACCGAGAAAAAAGGTTTTGCTTCATGTACGGATGACTCCGATCGTCAGGGGCACCGCGCAGATAGCACGGGTTTCTGATCTAACGGCACTATGCAGATAGCATGGGTTGTTGGCGGGTCGTCGCAATGAATGGAGAGCCCGCTTCGGCGGGCCTTTTGCGTTTACAGATCGGGCCTGCAAATGCACAACCGGCGTCAGCGCATATTCGGCACCGTGCACGCCGGCATCCTCAGTTACGCCGGTATAGCCGGGTTCCTGCGCAAACTGACATAGAGACGGTGCAGCGCCATGCTGACGACCATACCCCAGACCATGCCAGCAAACATGCCGCCGAGCATAGCGTTCGGCCCATCGTCATAAATGAACGAACCTGCAATGTGTCGGTGACTGCAAGCAAAGGCAATTCCGACACGCTGCGCAATACCGCGATCTGCCACGGTAATCCCCCCATTTTTGGATGGCGCTAAAAGTAGAG
>PKWO01000410.1 GCA_003132085.1 Oxalobacteraceae bacterium
CCGACGACGTGCTGGACGTGTACGTCACGGCCAGGCCGGAACTAGCGGTGGCCGATACCGCGAACGGGGCGACGCCGAGCGTCTGACTTGCCAGCGCGGCGAAGCTGATGGTTTGGCTAGCGGCGACAACTGTAAACGATTGCGTGACCTGAGGAGCGGGGCTGAAGCCGCTGCCGCCGGCCTGGCTGGCGGTAATGCTGCACGTCCCTGCGCTCACGAGGGTGACCGTGAAGCCTGACACCGTACATACCGGAGTGGTGCCAGACGCGAAGCTAACAGCGAGGCCCGAATTGGTGCTGGCCGATACGGCAAACGGCGCGGCCCCGAGCGTCTGGCTTGCCAGCGCGGCGAAGTAAATGATCTGGCTTTCGCCTGCAACGGCAAACGATTGCGTAACCTGGGCGGCGCTATAGCTGCTATTGCCAGCCTGGCTGGCAGTAATGCTGCAAGTGCCCGCGCCGGTCAGCGAAACGGTTGAGCCAGATATCGTGCACACCGAGGGTGGGCTGGCGCTGAAGCTGACGGCGAGGCCCGAGCTGGCGCTTGCCGATACCGCAAACGGCGCTGCGCCGTAAGTCTGGCCGGGCNNGGCCGGGCAGCCCGCCGAACGAGATGCTTTGGGGCGCCAAGGAAACGGCAAACGATTGCGTAACTTGGGCTGCGGCGTTCACATTGCTGTTGCCGGATTGGTTGGCGGCGATGGTGCAACTTCCGATGCCAAGCAGGGTAACGGTTGCACCGGATACGCTGCACACCGATGGCGTGCTTGAGGTGAAACTGACGGCCAGACCGGAGTTGGAGCTCGCCGACACTGCGAATGATGCGGCACCGATGGTCTGTCCGGAGATAGGCGAGAAGCTGATCGATTGGCTCGCTTTTGCAATCGAAAATGTTTGAGTCACTGCCGGCGCTGCACTGTAGTGTGCGTTGCCTGCCTGAGTGGCCGTGACGGAACAGGTGCCGGCCGCAAGCAGATTCGCACTTGATCCCGATATGCTGCAGATGCTCGGCGAGTTGGATGTATAACTCACCGAAAGTCCGGAACTGGCGGTCGCCGACAGCGCAACCGGTCCAGCGTTGTAGGTTGCGCCGGAGGGTGCGCCGAAGCTGATGGTTTGACCAACTATGGCGGTCGCGACGGCAAAAGATTGGGTAACCGTGGGCGCCGGTCTATAGTTTACGTCATCGCCGGCCTGATCCGCAGCAATGGTGCAGGTGCCGGCGCTGACCAGGGTGACGGTGGTGCCGGATACCGTGCAGACCCCGGGGGTAACGGATGTAAAAGTAACTGTGAATCCGGAGGTGGACGTGGCCGATACGGTAAACGGCGCCGCGCCCATGGTCTTGCCGGCCAGCGCGCCGAAGGTAATCGTTTGAGGTGAGATCACTTTCGCCTGCGCACCCTGCGGCGCGCTCAATAGCAGCACCTGCAATAGAAACGAAAACGCTATCGCGCAATTGCGGCCCCGGCCTTGGAGCGTGGCTGCGCAGCGCGCCATAAAGCGTGCTAGGCAATGTTGGCCGGACCGGCTTGATTCGATGACTGGCGATTTGAGGACAATACTAGGCGTGCTGTAAAACGGTTTGAATGAATCATGCATTGCCGCCCCTAGCGTTCTATGCTTTTATGATTTATCGTGCGTCGCCACCCCGGCCGCATCATCGGCCAGAGCATGTGTACGCGCTCCCCTACCAAAACAAGGACCGAGTCGGTCTCTCGTTACTTGCCCAGCATTGCGTATCCTGCTGGCTGCTAGTATTTCTAGTATCTTTAATTTCTAATATTTTTTGCGGCTTATCGATATAGCAATATACTTCCGCCAAAAAGGAATCCCCATAAATATGGGATAAGAAACAAAATCTCTGACCGTCGGAATAGTACAAGCGATGATATGGTCGCGCAACCTGTCAACTTTACTAGGTGTTGACAATGCCGCGAAATGCAACGCACCAATTGGGTGAATGACTAGAGAATGGAAAAAGACGCGCCGATGCGACGACCCCGACACAGCTCTTGCGCTACCAACCTGAATGACCTCACAAAACTCAAGCGCTATCGTAAAATAAAAATTCTTTGACTTTTAATAGTCATACAAGTAGCATCGGCGAGCTGAATTTCCTTAAGTTGTGCGACATAAATATCAACATGCTTCTACGTTTTCAAAAGAATTCCATTCTTTGTATCAAGGAGGAAAGGCACATCAAATTCAAGCAGTCCAGAGTGTAGAGTGGCAGTGGCATGCCAAGTTCCAGGGTCGTTAATGAGTTGAAGTGGATCGATTATGTTTTCACATTGGCTGCCCCGTTGCCGGTTTCACTTTCGACGTTTGTTGCGAGCACAGCGCGGTGCATTTTTTGCATTGCTGATGACGGGCATTCTCATTGTCTCTTCACTAGCTATTTATATCCAGCAATGGCACGGTGCTGACACAGCCGAACGAGAATGGCGCTCGTTGAATGAACACTTTCGAGACAAGAATCGCTCTGCCAATCGGGACAATACAGTGTTGCCTGTGTTGACGGCATTCGAAAATACGCAATTGGTCGATGTGTTGAATCGCGTGGCCGAGGAATCCAAGCTTTCGCTGGATGAGGTTTCATTTGTGTTGGATGAGAATGCCAATCAGCCGTATCTACGCTATCGCGCGACGCTAACCGTCTCATCCTCCTATCCAACGATACGTCGATTCCTGGACCAGGTTCGTACCAGCCAGCCGGACATTTCGCTGGATAGCATTACCTGCACGCGTGACGATATTGCTACCGTTGAGTTGACTTGTGACCTGGTCTTATCCGCGTTTTATCGGAAAGCAGATCATGGATAAGGCAACTAAGCGGCGCTGGATTATCTTGCTAAGCCTGGCGGTAGCCACTGCTGTCGCGAGCCTTTACCCGACCGATGATGCGCCTAATTCGAGCCTGGTCGCGGCGAACACACGGACGTCGAGACCTGCGGCAAAAGCTGCCGATATAGTGGACAATCCCCTCGCGGCTGTATTGCCCGGCGATGTGGATCCTTTCGCGCCCCGCGGCTGGCAGGCGCCCCCACCGCCTGCGCCGATCCAGGTGGCGCCGGTGGCCCCCAAGCCAATTGCACCGCCCGCACCCGTTGGACCACCACCGCTACCGTTCAAATTTATGGGGCGTATGAACGACGATGGCGAACAGTTGCTGTACCTGAGTCGGGGCGACCAGACTTTCATCGCGCGCAGCGGTGAAACGCTGGAAGGCGCGTACAAGGTGCTTGGGATCGATGCCCAAGGTATCGAATTCGAGCACTTGCCGACGGGCGAAAAACAAACGCTGACTATTCCAGCATCTGAAAACTGATCCCATGCAACTAGCCGCTCCTCGTTTTGTTCAACGCGCCTTCGGCATCTTGGTTTTACTCACGCTGGCCGGCTGCGCGGCCGATGCCCATCATCGCGCCGGCATGTCGGCGATGGAGCAGGACTCTTACGTTGAGGCGGTGAAGGAACTTGAACTAGCCGCCCAATTGGAGCCGCAAGATGTGGTTTTCCGACAGGACTGGTTGCGAAGCCGAGAAACGGCGACCCAACGAATTCTCGGAAAAGCGGAAGCAGCGCTGGCGGAAGGCAAGAATGCGGAAGCCGAGCAATATTTCCACACGATACTCATGTTCGATCGCGGCAACGCCCGTGCACAGGCTGGCCTGGATCGAATTGCTCGCGTGACACGTGCTGCCAACGACGCAGCGCAGGCGCGCGAGGCTTTCAAGCGCGGCGATTTGGTGCTGGCCCAACAGTGGGTGGCGCGTGCTCTGGAGCGTGCGCCGGAGCAGGCCGACGCATGGGCGGTGCAACGCGACATCGATTCCTTGCAAGCCAAAGACATGACCACGGTGCCAAGCCTAAGTGCCGTTTATAAAAAGCCCGTCAATTTGGAATTTCGGGACGCCAGTCTTAAAATGGTCTTTGAAGCGTTGTCACGCACCACCGGCATCAACTTCATTTTCGACCATGACGTCAAAAGCGATCAGCGCACAACCGTTTTTCTCAAGCAGACCACGCTGGAAGACGCGATTGATGTAATCCTTACCACTAGTCAGCTCGACAAGAAAATCCTGAACAACAGCAGCGTGCTGATATATCCAAACAATGCCGCCAAGGCCAGGGAATATCAGGATTTGATGGTGAGGGCATTTTACATTGCCAATGCAGACGTCAAGCAGACTGCCACCATGCTCAAGACGGTGCTGAAGATCAAAGAGGCCTATGTGGACGAGAAGACCAATATGCTAGTATTGCGCGAGAACCCGGAGACCATTGCACTGGCGGAAAAGCTGATTGCGCTGCAAGACATGGAGGAACCGGAAGTGATGCTCGAAGTCGAAGTATTGGAAATTACGCGTTCTCGCATGCGTGACTTAGGGATCCAAATTACCAATCAGTTGACGATTGCACCGTTGTCGTCATTAGCATCAACGACCGGAGGGACAGCGGGTACCGCAACGCAGACCATTGCGTTGAGCGATCTGAAGAATCTCAATTCGAGCATGCTCGGAATCACGTTGCCGAGCGCCACGTTGAATTTCCAGAAGGTGGATAGCGACGTTAACCTGCTGGCCAATCCCCGTATTCGCGTACGTGATCGCGAGAAAGCCAAGATCCTGATTGGCGATAAAGTGCCGGTGGTGACCACGACGACGACAGCCACCGGGTTCGTCGCAGAGAATATCCAGTATATCGACGTCGGCATCAAACTGGATGTGGAGCCGGAAATTCGTCTGCATGATGAGATCGGCTTGAAATTGGGACTGGAGGTCAGTTCGCTGGACTCAACCATTACTACCAGCAACGGCTCGAAGGCTTACCAGATAGGGACGCGCAATTTCAATAGCGTGCTGCGTTTGAAAGACGGCGAAACACAGATTCTGGGCGGCTTGATCAGTAAAACAGACAGTTCAAACGCCAACCGTCTGCCTATCTTGGGTGAAATACCATTGCTCGGTCGGCTGTTCTCCAACCAGAGCGATAGTGTTGACAAGACCGAGATCGTGATGTCCATCACGCCACGCCTGATACGCAATATTCGGCGCAAGGAGCCCTCCGCGGAATCTTTCTGGTCCGGCACCGAAGCGACACTACGCTCCAAGCCTTTGCAACTTCGCAGCGTCGACGCCCCTGCGGCGCAATCCGCGGCAGCTAGCACGGGAAAATCAAATCCTCAGGCTGTCGCGGCAGCCAAGCTCGGAGCGCTGCAACAGCCGGCAGCCACGACTAACCCGGCACTGGCTGCGCCGAATGCCTCGCCAACGAACCTCAAAGTGATTTGGAAGGGGCGGGCACAGGGAAAGGTCGGTGAGGTGTTGGCGCTTGAACTTGATCTGGACAGTGCGGATGCATTGAGGACGGTACCTTTGCAATTGGCGTTTAACCCCTCCCAGTTTGAAGTAGTGTCGGTGAAAGAAGGGGAATTTTTCAGTAAGGGTGGGAAAACCACTTTCAATCAGGTGATCGACAAGCAAAGCGGGCGGATTTCTGTGGGGGTCGGCAGCGACAATGTTGCCGGCGTGAAGGGCGGCGGCAGCTTGCTGACCGTCGAGCTTAAGCCCTTGGAGGCCGCCAAGGAAGCGAACATCAGTTTGATCGGCCTTACACCTATAGGCGCCAGTCAGGCGGTTACGCGAGTGCCCCTGCCTGTCGTGCATAAGCTAGAGATTCTACCTTGATGATTACGTCTATCCCTGCATTGCGTCGCTCTGCCGGCTTTACCATCATCGAACTGTTGGCATCGGTCGCGATTCTCGGTCTGCTGGCGTCGGTGGCGATGCCGGTCATCCAAACCACGATGACACGCGAGAAAGAAAACCAATTGCGGATTGCGCTGCGCGATATTCGTACTGCGATCGACGCGTACAAACTGGCATCGGCCAGCGGCAATATTACGGTGCCAACGGGGCAAAGCGGTTATCCGCCCAGCCTGACAGAACTGGCCGCAGGGGTACCGAATGCCAACAATCCGGGAGGGCCGCAACTTTACTTTTTACGCGGCGTGCCACGGGATCCGTTTTTTCCTGATCAGACCATTGCAGCGATTTCCACATGGGGTTTGCGTAGCTTTGCCTCTCCACCCGATAACCCGTTGCCAGGAGACGACGTGTTCGATGTGCATTCGATGTCAACTCAGACCGGGCTAAACGGCGTGCCCTACAACCAATGGTGAACATGCGTGCCAGGGGCTTCACGCTGATTGAGCTATTGGTCGCGCTGACGATCATGGCGACGATTCTGTCGGTGGCGGTGCCGCGCTACTTCAGCAATATCGAGACCGCACAGGAAAACGTGTTGCGCGAAGACCTGTACATCTTGCGCGATGCGATCGATCACTATTATTCCGACAAGAGTGTGTACCCCGCTACCTTGGATGATTTGGTCACCCAAAATTACCTGCGCGGCATACCGATAGACCCCTTCACCCAAAGCGCCAAGAGCTGGGTCGCGGTCGCTCCGAGCGACCCGAGTTTGGGAGCGGTGTTTGACGTGCACAGCGGCGCGCCCAATACGGCGCGCAACGGCACTTGGTTAAAGGACTGGTAACCATGCGCCGGCAAAAAGGCTTCACCTATATGATTGCGCTGTTTATGGTGGCGACCCTCTCGGTCGTTTCACTACGCGCGATGGAAAGGACGCTGACCAAAGATCGCCGCGAACGGGAGGCCGAATTGCTGTATGTCGGCCAAGCGTATCGGCAGGCGATTCAGGTCTATTACCAGAATTCGCCGGGGACCGCAAAAAAATACCCCCCCGATTTGCAGTCGCTGCTGCAGGATGCAAGAACCACGAGTTTGCAGCGCCCGTTGCGCAAACTTTATCGCGACCCGATTACCTCCAGCCTGAATTGGGGCATCGTATCATCTGCCGACGGCGGCGTGATGGGAGTATATTCGCTGTCGACGCAGCAGCCTATCAAAGTGAGTGGCTTTCCGGTTACTTTGTTTGGTTTTACCGGGGCAAAGAGTTACCAGCAATGGCAGTTTGTTTATCAACCGAGTTAATACGGATGTTCAGAGGGAGTAGTTGACATGAAAATGAAACAACGCGGCTTTACCTTGCTTGAATTGTTGGTGGTCTTGCTGATCATCGGCATGCTTGCGGCCTTTGTCGGGCCGAAGTATTTTGGACAAATCGCCAAATCGCAAACACAGGTTGCCGGGGCACAAATCGAGTCATTGTCCCAGGCTCTCGACCAGTTTCGTGTTGATACCGGCCATTACCCATCCACTACGGAAGGTTTGGCTGCATTGTATGCCTCCCCAGGAAGTACCAGCGAGCCTCAGTGGAACGGTCCGTACCTGAAAAAAGCGGTGCCACCCGATCCATGGGGAAATGCTTACGTTTATACGATACCGAGTACCGTCCCCGGCCGTGACTACGATATCATTTCGTATGGGGCTGACGGCCAGCCGGGCGGCACCGGCGTGAATGCGGACGTCACGAACTGAACCTGAACCGACACATCAGGCGATGCATTACCAAGCCAAGGTGCTGACAGCCGCGATGGCGGTGGAACTGATCGACGTTGACGCAGTCAGCGCCGAAGAAGNNTGGAATCGTCGGGTGGGCGGTTACTGGACTTGCGACAGTTGCGCGCCTCCTGGCATAGCAAATCGCGGGGCGCGACGTTCAATCTCTCGGTTTTTAACCAGCAGTTGCATTCATTATTGGACGCCGGGCAGCCAGTCGTCGACGCGATTGACATTCTCGGCCACAACGATCGGCGCGGCCGGCATCGCGCAATATACGACACGCTGTTGCAAGGGCTGCAGGCGGGCAGACAATTGTCGGAGGCGATGGCAAACCTGCCATCGATTTTTCCGCCTTTGTATGTGGCGATGGTGCGCGCCAGCGAAACGACCGGCACCGTGCGCGCTTCGATTCGTCGTTTCATGCAATACCAGCGTCAGGTTGACGAGATTCGCGGCAAGTTGGTGTCTGCCGCTATTTATCCAGCCATTCTGCTGAGCGTCAGTTTTGTGGTGATCGCTTTTTTGATGCTGTACGTGGTGCCACGCTTTAGCGCCGTCTTCGATGATGTGGCTGTGCGCAATCATGCCTCGGCAGGTTTCGTGCAAATTTGGGGCGGTTTCGTACGTCATCATGCGGTGCTTGCTTGGTCGGGCTTCTTATTTGGCGTCACCATGATCTTGGTGCTTGCGCTTCATCCGCGAGTGCGTGGCGGCCNNGGCCTCTATCGCAAGTTGCTGACTGCGCCCTGGATTGGCGAGAAGGTATGGATACTGCAATTGGCGCGCATGTATCGCACCTTGGGTATGTTGTTGCGCAGCGGCGTGAGCGTGCTGGCGGCGATGCGGATGACGGCCGGCTCGCTTCCGCTGGCGATGCAGGCGGATATCCGCGTTGCGACCCAATCCGTGAGCGAAGGCAAACCGATGTCTGTGGTGATGGCCGAGTGCGGCCTGAGCACCGAGGTTGCGCAGAGATTGCTGGTGGCGGGCGAGTCATCCGGCAATCTGGACGAGATGATGGAGAGGATTGCCGATTTCTACGACCAGGAGATGGCAACCTGGATCGATACCGCCGGTCGCTTGATCGAACCGGCGTTGATGGTAGGAATCGGTTTGGTGATCGGGGCCATTGTTTTGATGCTGTACGCTCCTATTTTTGATTTGGCCAATGCAGTCTAACTTACGGAATATCGCATGTTGACGCTTCAAACTGTCGCCGAAGCGCGGCAAGCCGCTCATGGATCTGCGGATTGGTTGACGCTGCTGGTCAATCGACTTGCAGTTCCGCGCGATGAGCTGTTGGCGGCGACGGCGGAATTGATCGGATATCCGTTACTTGACATTGAAAATGGGTGGCGGATCGAACCTGCTTTCGAGCATGCGTCTTACACCGATATGGCGGAGCGCATGGTCATTGTGGGCTTTGACGAATCGGAACGACTTTGCGCGGTGATCGGCTTGCCGCTAGAACAACAGCTCGGAGCATGGTTGAGCAGGCTGCCATTGCCTTTGCATGAAATCTATCTTGCCGACCCACTGGTGATCCAGTCCAAGCTGGACTTTCACGAATCGGCATTTAGTGCGGTCGCTGATGCGGTAGGACTGGATGGCCAGATCAGCGAACTGGCGCGCGACGCCAGCGCAGATTTGACCTTGACTTCGATTCAAGGCGAGGCCAGCCCGGCGGTTCGCTTGATCAACTCGACAGTGTTTGATGCGCTGCGCTTCGAAGCAAGCGACATTCACCTCGAATCACTGCCGCAGGGGCTGGTGATCAAGTTTCGGATTGACGGCGTGCTGAATCAAATTGCAAGCGTCAACAATCCTGCCTTGTCCGAACAGGCGATTGCCCGCATCAAGGTGCTGGCCGAACTGGACATTGCCGAGAAGCGGATTCCGCAGGATGGGCGTTTCAGGGTGGCCGCCAAAGGGCGCGATATCGACATTCGGGTGTCGATCATGCCGAGTATTCACGGTGAGGACGCGGTTTTGCGGATTCTGGACAAGCAAGCCTTGATCGACAACGTACAGAGGTTGACGCTCGACTCATTGGGCTTTGACAAGGAGACGATTCGCCTGTTGCGCCGGCTTGCCTCAGAACCGTACGGCATGATGTTGGTCACCGGGCCCACCGGTAGCGGCAAGACCACCACCCTCTACGCCGCGCTCACCGAGATCAACCATGGCGAAGATAAGTTCATCACGATTGAAGATCCGGTCGAGTATCAGTTGCCTGGCGTTTTGCAAATTCCCGTTAACGAGAAGAAGGGGCTGACCTTTGCGGTTGGCTTGCGATCCATCCTGCGCCACGATCCCGACAAGATACTGGTGGGTGAGATTCGCGACCCGGAAACCGCGCAAATTGCGGTGCAGTCAGCGCTGACCGGCCATATGGTATTCACTTCAGTCCATGCCAACAACACATTCGACGTGATCGGCCGGTTCATGCACATGGGTGTGGATCCATACAATTTCGTCTCTTCGCTCACCGGGGTAGTCGCACAACGCCTGTTGCGGCAAAATTGTCCGCACTGTAATGAGCCGGTGCAGGTTGATGCCATCTTACTCGCCGAATCGGGCATCGCCAATCCGGAGCAATATCGTTTTCATGCCGGGCGAGGATGCATGCAGTGTCGTAACACCGGCTACAAAGGACGCCGTGCGGTGGCGGAAGTTCTCAGGTTGACCGATGAAATTCGTGAAATGATTATAGCTCGGGCGTCGATCAGGGCATTGAAGGAGCAAGCCCGGCTTGAGGGAACCCGGTTCCTGCGCGATGTCGCATTGGAACTTGTGCGCGAAGGCCACACCACATTGCAGGAGGTAAATCGTGTCACGTTTGTGGCCTGAAACTGTTTATATCGGATTGTTTCCCGGATATTGCTGGTTGCGGCGCGAACGCGTGGCAGCAGAGCAATCGGTTGAATCCGCAACGTCTCTCGAGTCGGCAGCCATGTTGCATACGCTTGAAAAGATGTTGGACGAACAGTCCAATCCAGTACAAAAAGGCAGCCGACTGGTGCTCACGGTGTCGGACAGCCTGGGCGCCATCGCGACCTTGCCGTGGCAAGAAGAGCTGACGCGGCCGACAGAAATTGAGGGCTATGCGCAGGTTTGCTTCGAGAAGCTTGGCGTCACGCTTGGAGACAATTGGGTGATGCACACGGAGTTTCGGAACTATGGCGGGACTGGGCTCGCCTATGCGTTGCCACGAGAATGGCTGGAAGCGTTGCTTGAGTTGCTTAATGCACGTGGCCTGCGTTTGACTGCGGTGCTCCCGGTTTCCGCCGCAGCTTATTGCAAGCAACGCTTCGGCAGAGGGGACGGGCGGACGCTGCTGCTACTGCAGGAATTGAATCGTGCCAGTGTGATAATTTACGGGAGCATGGGATTGCTTGGCTACGACGTTGAGCCCGTGACCAGTTCGCTGGAACAGACACGCATGCGCTTGTTGAACAGGGTCGCGAGCGCTTATAACGACATTACGCGCGTGACTTACTGGTCAGTCGATCAGTCAGAATCACAACCGCCGGTCGCACCTGCCCCGGCATGTTTCCCCGAAGTTGAGTTGTGTCACCTTAAACGTGATGCGTGGAACTAGAGCATGAGCACGTTGAATCATTATCTTCGCCCGCCGACTCGCTTTGCCTGGTCGCTTTGGCTGTCGGTTAGCGTCTTGATGGCAGTTGGAGGGGGGCTGACCACCCTAGCCTACCAACAATATCAAGTGGAGGCCCAAATGACGGTGCGCAACGATAAATTGCTTGCCATGCAGGCCGCGACCATTGCACCGACGGCAAGCCGTTTGGAGCAAGAGGCGCTGAAGCGTTGGGCGCAACTGAAAATCGAGCGTGAATTTCCTTGGCCTCCGGTATTCCTGGCGGTGGAACGGGTTGCCAGCCCCGATATCGAATTACTGGAATTCAAACCGGACAAGATAAATCGACGAATCGCGTTGCGGGGCGAGGCTAGGAATCGCAAGGCGCTGATCGTGTACCTCGGTGCGTTGGCTGCGCAAACCGGATTGAGTAACGTCTATCTGACTCACCAGCAGACGGTGGCGCGGGATACCTTGGAAACAATCGCGTTTGAAATCAAGGCGACGTTGGTCGAGTAAGCATATTTGGTTTGATAGCGACGTTCACGGATTGCTCAACCAGAATTCGCCGGGCTGCTTCGATATGTGACCGCGCAAACACAGGTGGGTTCCTTGTCCTTGAATGGTGGAACGGATCTACCGGGCCAAACAAGAATTTCGCCTTCGATAGCTGGGTCGAAAGCGCTGAAGTGTACTAGTTTCGACTTGATCTGACAGTAAGGCCTTGCAAAAAGTGGAGTTACCCGGTTTGATATAGGTGCGAATCTCGATCAACCAGCGCGCAAGCGCCAAGGAGTAACCCCATGAGTAGTGTTCCTCAAAACGTCATCAAACACAAGGTCGGCTTGCTGAATCTGGCAGCCGAGCTTGGCAACGTATCCTGCGCCTGCAAGGTGATGGGATTTTCCCGCGATACCTTTTACCGTTACCAATCCGCCCGGGAAGCTGGCGGCGTCGAAGCGCTGCTTGACGCCAATCGCAAGAAGCCGAATCTCAGAAACCGGGTTGAAGAGGCAACGGAGGCGGCGATTGCGGGCTTTGCCATCGAACAACCGGCCTTCGGTCAAGTGCGCGTGTCCAACGAATTGCGCAAGCGTGGCATATTCGTTTTCCCCTCTGGCGTGCGGTCAGTTTGGCTACGCCGGGATCTTGAATCATCCAAAAAGCGGCTGTCTGCGCTGGAGCGCCATGTTGCCGAAACGGGCGATGTGCTCACCGAAGCATAGGTAGTCGCACTGGAAAGAAAGCAAGAAGACGACGTTGCCCACGGCGAAATCGAGACGGCCCACCCTGGCGATCTTGGCAGCCAGGATACCTTCTACGTTGGCACGATCAAAGGCGTGGGCCGGATTTATCAGCAGACCTTCGTCGACACTTATTCCAAATGGGCAACCGCCAAGCTTTATCCAACGAAGACGCCTATTACTGCCGCCGACTTGTTGAATGACAGGGTTTTGCCGTTCCTGGCCGAACAGGACATGGGCTTGATTCGCGTATTAACGGATCGAGGCACGGAATATTGCGGCAAACCGGAAGCGCACGATTATCAGCTCTACCTGGCCTTGAACGATATCGAGCACACAAAAACGAAGGTGCGCCACCCGCAAACCAATGGAATTTGCGAACGCTTCCACAAAACGATCTTGCAAGGATTTTACCAAGTCACGTTCCGGCGAAAGATCTACCGATCCATCGAAGAACTGCAGGCCGACTTGGATGATTGGCTGGCTTATTACAATAACGATCGTACCCATCAAGGCAAGATGTGTTGCGGACGAACACCGATGCAAACTTTAATTGACGGAAAGGAGGCATGGCACGATAAAATTGCCACATTGAATAACTGAATTTGAACTGACAGTCACTGACGTCAAATCGGGGAACTGTCAGATCAGATCGCGACTACTACAGCTGAAGTGACCGTACCCGGGGGTGTGCTGAATTTTGTGTAAACGGGATTTCGTTTAAGCCAGCGTCATCCGTTCTTCAAACTGAATTGTGAAGCGGTTCAGTGCTCCCTTCCAGTCCCGTAGCGGCATCGTCCATTTCTTGCTGATGTTGTTGAGTGCCAGGTAAAACAACTTGCTGACGGCCTCGTCAGTCGGGAATGAACTACGGGTTTTGATGATTTTCCGCAGACTCATATTAATCGATTCGATGGCGTTGGTGGTGTAAATCACTTTGCGGATTTCCGGAGGGTAGTCGAAGAATGGCGTGATCCGTGCCCAATTGCGTCGCCAGGACTGACCGATCGACTGGTAATCCTTGCCCCACTTGGTCTCGAATTGCGTGAGCATCAATTCGGCCTCGTCGGCGGTTGCGGCACTGTAGACGGTTTTCAAGTCGGTGGCTACTTCCTTTTGCACTTTCCAGGGAACGAAATTCAGGCTATTGCGTACCATGTGGACGATACACAACTGAACAGCGGCTTTCGGATAGACGGCTTCGATGGCGTCCGGAAAGCCCTTTAGCCCATCAACGCAGGCGATGAAGATATCCTGCACGCCGCGATTTTTCAGCTCGGTGACGACCTGCAGCCAGAACTTGGCACCCTCAGTCTGGGCGATCCACAGACCCAGCACCTCCTTGTGGCCTTCCATGTTCACGCCGATGGCGAGATAGACGGCCTTGTTGCGCACGGCCCCGCTGTCGCGCACTTTGACGTGAATGCAGTCGAGATACAGAATCGGGTAGAGCGCGTCGAGTGGCCGGGCCTGCCAGACCTTCACATCTTCGCTCACGGCGTCGGTGACCGACGATATCAGGCTTGGTGATACCTCGGCACCATAGATCTCTTCAAGGTGGCTCTGGATCTCCCTGACCGTCAGACCGCGGGAATACAGCGAAATGATCTTATCGTCGAATCCTGTCCACCGGGTCTGATGCTTGCTGACGATTTGCGGCGCAAATGAGCCTTGGCGGTCACGGGGAATATCGAGCGGCAGCGCGCCAAAATCGCCTTTCAGCGTCTTGGCGCTATGACCGTTGCGGGTGTTGGCTGTGTCATTGGTGACCTCGCCGCTCTTGCCGTGCCCCAGGTGATCGGTCATCTCGACCTCCAGGGCGCGCTCAACGAGCATCTTGGTCAACTGTTTGAGCAGCCCATTCTCGCCAATCAGGTCTTCAGGTTTCGTGTAATTGGCAAGCAGGCTGTCCGCCAACTTGACCAACTCAGGATCGGGCTTGGCCCGCTTGGTGCG
>PKWO01000327.1 GCA_003132085.1 Oxalobacteraceae bacterium
GTCAAGGTCGACATGCTGATCAACAATGAAAAGGTCGATGCGCTGGCAATCATCGTGCACCGCGCCAATAGCCAGTTTCGCGGGCGCGCAGTCGCAGCCAAGATGCGCGAACTGATTCCGCGTCAGATGTTTGATGTCGCGATTCAAGCCGCAATCGGTTCCAATATTATTTCGCGCGAGAACGTCAAAGCGTTGCGCAAGA
This sequence comes from Oxalobacteraceae bacterium, assembly GCA_003132085.1. Classification (GTDB taxonomy): domain Bacteria; phylum Pseudomonadota; class Gammaproteobacteria; order Burkholderiales; family Burkholderiaceae_D; genus PKWO01. The sequence goes on from PKWO01000327.1 coordinate 203, forward strand.
ACGTATTGGCCAAATGCTACGGCGGAGATATCAGCCGTAAGCGCAAGCTATTGGAAAAGCAAAAAGCGGGGAAAAAACGGATGAAGCAAGTGGGTTCGGTAGAGATCCCGCAAGAAGCATTTCTAGCAATTTTACAAGTGGACGATAAATGAACGGACAAACAATCCTAGGCAATTTTGCGCTAATTCTTTTTGTCTTGACGATCGGTACCGGCATCGTCTGGTTCCTGGACATATTTTATTTTGCCAAGCAGCGCCGTCTGAAGGCCAACCATGCGCTGGCGGAATTTGACGCGCGCAATGAGAAATTGAAAGCGGAAGGCATCAAGCTCGATGCTAGCGGGCGGGCGGCATTGGAAGCCAGCATTCTGCGTCAGCCGACCTGGATCGAGTATTCCGGCAGTTTTTTCCCGGTCATCGCGCTGGTCTTTTTTGTGCGCTCCTTCCTCTACGAACCGTTCAAAATTCCCTCTAGTTCGATGGAGCCGACGTTGCTGGTCGGCGACCTCATTTTGGTCAACAAGTTTACCTACGGCGTTCGTCTGCCGATCATCAACAAGAAAATTATCGAGATCAACCAGCCCCAACGCGGCGACGTGATGGTCTTCAGATATCCGGAAGACCCATCAATGGATTACATCAAACGCGTGATTGGCGTGCCTGGTGATAAAATAGTGTATAAAAACAAGCACTTAATAGTTAATGGTAAGAAAGTATCGTATCAGCCCTTGCCCGACTTTCTGGATGAGTCTGCAGAAACAAGCCTGACCTACCGGAAACAGTTTTCTGAAAATATTGCTGGTGTGCAACACAAAATACTGAATTTCGAGGATAGGCCGGCGTATGTGCCTAACCCGGATGAGTTTCCGCAACGTGAATTGTGCTCCTATGACGTAGAAGGGTTTGCCTGTAGCGTTCCCGCTGGACATTACTTTATGATGGGGGATAATCGGGATAACAGCAGGGATAGCCGGTATTGGGGGTTTGTGCCTGATGAGAATATTGTAGGAAAAGCATTTTTTATCTGGATGAATTTGGGCAATCTGAAACGCATCGGCAGTTTTCAATAATCAACGTTCAGGAGGGCGCGCATGGACGCAGCGGCAAAAATCGGACAACGTGGAATTAGTTTGGTGGGTTTGATCTTTGTTCTTGCCATCCTTGGCCTGATCGGCGTGTTGGCATTGAAAATTGTGCCGACCATAACCGAGTATATGTCGATCAAGAAAGCGATTGTCGTGGCAAAAGCGGCCGGATCGTCGATTCCTGAAATCCGCGCATCCTTCGACAAGCAAGCGGACACCGGCTATGTCGATGCGATTTCCGGTAAAGATCTGGATATAGTGAAAACCGCGGACGGTTTCGAAATCAGTTTCGCTTACGAGAAGAAAATACCGTTGATTGGGCCGGCAAGTCTGGTGCTCGATTACGATGGCTCCACTACGGCGGCCAAACTGCCGAAAAAAGCACCCGAATAACACTAGCTGCAGAACAAAATGGAAGTCATGTTATTGCAAAATCGGCTAAAGCATACGTTCAAGGATGCTGCATTGCTGCAGCAGGCGTTGACGCATCGCAGTCATAGCGGCTTGCATAACGAGAGACTTGAATTTCTGGGTGATTCAATTCTGAATTGTGTGGTTGCATCATTGTTGTTTGATCGTTACAGCAAGATAGACGAAGGCGATTTGTCGCGCCTGCGCGCTAATCTGGTCAAGCAGCAATCATTGTATGAAATAGCGCAACGGCTGGAACTCTCTCAATTCCTGCGTCTTGGGGAAGGAGAACTTAAATCGGGCGGCTTTCGGCGCCCTTCGATTTTGGCGGACACGCTTGAGGCGCTGTTCGGCGCCATTTTTTTGGATGCAGGCTTCGATGCCGCGCGCGACGTCATCCGTGCGCTGTACATTCCGATTCTTGATACGGTCGATCCGAAAACGCTGGGCAAGGATGCCAAGACGCTGTTGCAGGAATACTTGCAAGGCAAAAAAATCGCGCTGCCGCAATACAACGTGGTCGCCACCCATGGCGCGGCCCACAATCAGGAGTTCGAGATCGAATGCCTGGTGCCCAAGCTCGACATCCAGGTGTTCGGCACCGGCGGCAGTCGCCGCGCCGGCGAGCAGGCTGCAGCGAAATTGGCGCTGGAGGCAGTGCAGACGGCGCTGGTAAAAACCCCATCGGCACCGCGCAAAACCAAGCCACGCGCCTCGCAGTTGAAGTTGGCGGGCATCGCAACGGTGCAAAACGATATCCCGTCAGAGGAAATTCCAGTGCGGCACGCCAGAGCTGCTGCGAAGTCCGAGCCGAAGGCAGAGGCCAAGATGGATCAGAGTGAACTGAAGGTTGCCGTCAAGAGCGATCTCAAGACCGACACCAAGACCGACACCAAGACCGACGCACTTCCCGGCACTTCCACATCCAGCAACGCAGAGCTTGATGTGCCAACGATTATCACCCACTCGAAAACCGCATGACTGATTCCGCCGCACCCC
>PKWO01000270.1:0-5895 GCA_003132085.1 Oxalobacteraceae bacterium
GTGATGCGCATCACGTAACGGCGGTTGCTGGCTGCGGCAGGAATTAGCTTGACCAACTCTTGCCTCATTCGCTCGGCGTGGTCTTGGTCATCACAAAATACAATGGTCTTGGCCATCGGGTCGGTGGCTTTGAGGTATTCCCACACTTTGCTGGCGACAAGTTTGGTGCGTTTTTCGAGTACCAGATTGCGGTCGAAGTCCTTGGTGTTGTACTGGCGCTGTTCCACGGCCTGGCCGAGTTTGTCGACCTTGCCTTTTTCCGGCGTGTAACCCACGGCATCGACATCTGTGGCGATACGGATGACCTTGTACGGTGCCAGGAAACCGTCTTCGATGCCCTGCTTGAGCGAATAAGTATAAACCGGGTCGCCAAAGTAGTTGATGTTGCTGATCTCTTTGGTTTCTTTCGGTGTGGCTGTCAGGCCTATGTGGGTGGCACTGCTAAAGTAATCAAGCACATCGCGCCAGGCTGAATCTTCTGCGGCACTGCCACGATGGCATTCGTCAATGACGACCAAATCAAAAAAGTCTGCCGGGAACTGGCGGTATATCTGCTTCCATTCTTCTTTGCCNNGGCCAGATAGATCTCGTAGTTCTTCTTGATTTCCCGGTTGGTGATTTTGTGCATAACTTCGCCAAAGGGGGCGAAGTCTTGCTGCATGGTTTGATCTACCAGGATGTTGCGGTCGGCAAGGAACAGGATTCGTTTCTTGGCCTTGACTTTCCACATGCGCCAGATGATCTGAAAGGCCGTATAGGTCTTTCCTGTGCCAGTGGCCATGACTAGCAATACGCGTTGTTGTCCTTTGGCGATGGACTCGACGGCTCGGTTAATGGCCACGCGTTGGTAATAGCGCGGCTCACGGCCACTACCGTCAGTATAGAACGGCTGCTCAATAAGTTTTACAGCTTCCGGCGCTTCCAGTCCCTTCCACTGCTGGTAGATGGGCCAAAGATCGTCCAGCGAAGGAAATTCGCTAAGTTGGAGCTCGCGTTCCACTGGTTGTGTCAGGCCAGTACGGTCGTGAATTAAGAAGCCATTGCCATTGCTGCTGATAGCAAACGGGGCATCCAGCATTTCGGCGTAGACCAAAGCCTGCTGCATACCGTGCCCAATTGAAAATTTGGCTTGTTTGGCTTCGACAATGGCAATTGGCACGTTGGGACGTGCGTAGAGTACGAAATCCGCACGCTTTGGACCACCCTTGGCCTCCGGATTGCGAATACGAGAGGCAAGCTTGCCGCGCACCATCACTCGGCCATCAGTGAGGCCAACTTCCTCACGAAATTGATGTGGCTGCCAACCGGCCTCTTGAATGGCCGGAGTGATGAATTTAGTGCAGATGTCGCGCTCACTGAGCTCGTATTTGTTCATTCGAGGAGCTACCCACACTAACCAAGGTCTTGTTTTTCTTCTGCGCCACCTGCGCGCACCCAATCATCCACCTCTGACAGCTTAAATTTCCATAGCCTTCCGATGCGGTTTGCAGGGAGGGCCTTATGCTCACGCCATCGGTAAACAGTTTCCTTAACGACACCCAGATGCTGGGCAACTTGTTCCGCAGTAACCCAAGGTTCGGTGTTCATGGCATTTTTAAGGTGTTGACCTTCTAAGTAGTCCCAAATCGTTGAAAGTCTAACAGGATTCAAGCTTGCTGACCAGGAGTTGTGGCTAATTAGGCAACTCTCTCATTTTGCAGTATAGAAATCGAATGAGTACTGCATTGCTATCTATTACTACATCAGATGGGGTGTTCCAGACTTTCATGCCATCCGATTGAAGAAAAACTCAGACATATATTCCGAATCTGTGATTGATTTTGAATCCAGCGGATAATGTCATAGTATTGCGGACGCTGTAGCGGGGCATGTTTCACATTCGCATCGATATGGCGACCAGTTCGCAAACGGATGAATTTGAGAAGATTCGCCTCGACGCCATTGCGGTCGAAGGCTGCTGACGAAACACCAAAATTTCACTTTCGGACGTGTCTCGGTAGCCTTGCACCATTTTTCGGTTGCGCCTCCCCCCAGATTTGATAATATGGTAGGAATAATTCCTACCACTTATTCAAAGGTAAGCCAATGAGCACCGTCGAAAAAATCAGCATTGCCTTGCCGCCGGAGATGGCTAAAATCGTCCGTAGCGCTGTTGCCACCGGCGAATACGCATCGAGCAGCGAAGTTATTCGCGACGCTTTACGCGACTGGACATACAAGCGCAACTTACGCCAGCAAGGTGTCGCCGAGTTGCGCCAGCTCTGGCAGGAAGCGGCGACCGACAAGACACCCGGCATCTCGGCTGGCGATGTGCTTGATCGTCTTGAACGCAAGTACCAAGCTATCGCCGACGCTGCGGGTGCCGCGAAGTGATGCGGCTGGAACTTTCGCACTTCATTGAAGATGATCTGGATGGAATTGCCGACTTTATCGCCCAGGACAATCCTCGCCGCGCCGTAACATTTATCCAAGACATTCGCACGAAATTTTACGACATTCAGCGTGACCCGTTGATCTACCAGCTCCGTCCCGACATTGGCGAGGAGGCGCGCATGGCAACCGTGGGGAACTATGCGATTCTCTTCCGGCTCATGGGGGACGTCGTGCGGATTGAGCGCGTAGCCTACGGCGGTCGCAACTTGCCGGGCATTTTCGAACCGTCATGAGCCTTCTACCGCACCCAGGGAATTCATTTTGCGCTTAAATTAAGGACCTGCGCCGCTTGGGTAATTGGAGCGGGTAATCCGATACATCCTACCGTTGCGGGTCGTCCATCCGGTGATATCCTTGTCAGTTAATGCACAATTCAGGAGCGTCCCATGCCAGCCGATAATTCGGAACAGATTGCAGATTGGAACGGCGCGGTAGGCCAACAATGGCACGCTGCAGCGAAATCTCGACGACATGATCAAACCTTTCGGCGCCGCCGCGCTGATAGCCGCGGCGCCGCAGGGCGGGGAACGCGTCATTGACATTGGATGGACGCACCAAGTTTTGGACGCGGTCTATTCCGAACTTGCTGACGAACTTCATTTACGGGCGTCCTTCCTATTCCAGCCTGCGAGAGGTAACAGGGTATGTTGTCGAGGATCGTTGAGGGCTATCGCCATTGCTTGTTGTAGGCTCAATGTCATGTGGTCAACATCATTTCATGCCTTTTGACTTTCGGCAAGGAGCGCCTTAATCGAAGACGGCACTTCGCCACGCGTGAGCATGCGCTTGAATGCCTCGTACACATCGGTTTTGGAACCTGCTTTGCGCAACGTGTCTTCGTCGTTGAACCAGACATATACGATCAATTGCACCGGACTTGATGCAAAACGGAAGAAGAGGCGGTAACGGTCGGGCATCCCCTTCTTGACGCGCCGCCAGTTGGCGTATTCCCTGCCAAGCGTCTTGCCCAATCGGAAATCGGGGTGGTCTGGATTGGCCGGCACAAGCTGTGTGATGCACTTGTACACCGATGCCAATAACCGCGTTTTTGGGTGTGACTTGTATTCGGCCGGATGTTGTTGGGCGAGCTTGGTGACCACTTGCTCAAGATCGTCCAGTGCCGCTTTGAATAGTTTGAAGTAGAAAAGCTGCCAAGTGGCTGGGGACGCGTTCGATGGCACAGTGCGCTCGCCTCAGCGCGTTGAGTCGTCGGTACTTACGCCTTCGACCAGTCTGCCGATACGGGTAAGCTGGTCGCGATCTACCGGCTCGATCAAGTCGGGATGGTCGGCCATCTGCTTTTCGAGGAATTGCAGGAACCCGAGCATGACCGGGTCGGCATCGTTATCTGCCGCGGGACGACGAACTGTGTTCTTCGCAGACAGCAGAACTTGACCGTCCGCCAGCACCGTAAGGCGAACGTCACCGTTGAATTCCGGATGCGCCTTAAAAAAAGCGGCGTCGAGCCGGATGCCTTTGGAGTTGCCAACAGGCGTTACCTTGCCGTTGTATTGTTCCGAATTTGGGTGAGCGGTGGACGCCATGATGGTTTTCGTAATGTGGTTATGCAAGTGAGTACATTCTACGTGCATTGCTCGCGGCCGTCCATGGCTATTTGTGCGTGTTTAACCGCCCCCGTTCATTTTGAGGTTCCCTCGATATTTCGTCTTCCATCCGGTGATATCCTTATTCGTTAATGCACAATTCAGGNNTTGCAGATTGGAACGGCGCGGTGGGCCAACAATGGGCCACGCTGCAGCGGAATCTCGACGACATGATCAAGCCTTTCGGCGCCGCCGCGCTGGTAGCCGCGGCGCCGCAGGGCGGGGAACGCGCCATTGACATTGGATGCGGGTGCGGCGACACCTCGATTGCACTCGCGCGACTGGTTGGCGAGACCGGTTCCGTTCTCGGCGTGGACATATCGCTGCCCATGCTTGAAGTCGCGCGCTCACGCGCGGCATCGGAGCACATTGCACATCTCGATTTTCGCGATGCCGACGCCTCCGAAGCACAACTCCCGGTAGGCAACGACTTGTTGTTCTCGCGTTTTGGCGTCATGTTCTTCAGTCAACCGCTCGCGGCGTTTGCCCACATGCGTACTTGGCTGCGGCCGGGAGGGCGTTGCGTGTTCGTCTGCTGGCGAACCCCGCGCGACAACCCTTGGGCGATGACGCCGCTGGTAGCCGCGCGCCAGGCGTTGAACATCACGCCGGCGCCCTCCGATCCGTTGGCGCCCGGGCCGTTCGCGTTTGCCGACGAACAGAGGCTGCGCGCAATATTGTCTGAAGCCGGATTCAGCAACATCGACGTGCAACGCTACGACGCTGCATTTGTTCTTGGCCCAAACCCGCGTGCCGCCGCCGAAGGTGCGGCACGCATTGGGCCGGTGTCGCGTTTGGTGCGCGATGTGGGAACAGCGCAGCTTCCCGTCATTCTCGACGCGATTGAACGCACCCTGACCCCGCTTGCTGCGGCCAATGGCGGGGTGAGTCTCAATGGCTCGACCTGGATCGTATCGGCTTCCAATCCAGCATAGCGGGCACACTGTCGCTGATTCGTGGTTACGTCTCTTGGGCAGTAAAGTGGCCCCTTGAGACGACGGCGCCTTGCTGCCGGCAAACCGCTACGTCCCTTTAATCTTCATCTTCTTGGGCTTTTTCGGCTTTTTCAATGGCTGCCCGCTGCCATTGGTGGCCGGCACCCGATGATCCGGTTCGAAGCCCTGCTCGTCTATCCGTTGCAAGGTCTGCCGGGTCAAGGCCTCAATCGCCGCCAGCAGTTCAACTTCATCGGCGCAGACCAGCGAAATCGCTTCGCCCGTTGCGCCCGCACGACCTGTTCGGCCGATGCGATGAATATAATCTTCGGCTACGATCGGCAAATCAAAGTTGACCACGTGCGGCAGATCTTCGATATCGAGTCCGCGCGCTGCAACGTCGGTCGCCACCAATATGTTTACCTCACCGGCCTTGAAGCGCTCAAGCGCGCGCAGGCGAGCCGGCTGCGGCTTGTCGCCGTGGATCGAATCGGCGCTGATGCCCTGCCCGACGAGCGTCTCCAACAACCGATCAACGCCTTTGCGCGTTTTCACAAACACCAGCACCTGTTTCCATCGCTTTGATTTCAGCAAATGGCTAAACAGCTCTGTCTTGCGCTTCTTGTCCACGGTAATCACCCATTGCTTGACCGCCCGCACCGTAGTATTGCGCGGGCTGATTTCAATATTCAGCGGGTTGACCAGCATCGCAGCAGCCAAGGCACGAATCGCGTCGGAGAAAGTCGCGGAGAAGAGCAGCGTTTGCCGCCGCTTCGGCAGCGCAGCAAACACTGCATCAAGTTCACGCGAGAAGCCGAGATCGAGCATGCGATCAGCCTCGTCGAGCACCAGCGTTTGCAGTTGATCGAATTTGACGGCGTTCTGTTGGTAAAGATCGAGCAAGCGGCCCGGAGTGGCGACCA
>PKWO01000270.1:5927-9866 GCA_003132085.1 Oxalobacteraceae bacterium
TCTTGCCGGTGCCGGTTTGGGCTGCAGCCATCAGATCGCGCCCTGCAAGCACGGCGGGGATCGCCTGCGCCTGCACCGGCGTAGGCGTTTTGTGGCCTAGCGTGTCCAGGGTCTGCAGCAGTGTATCGATCAAACCGAGCGAGGCGAACGTCATAGTCATAGTTGGAACCGTGAATGGAAAAATGCAAGAAGGTCAGAGTGTAACCTGCCATGCGCATACAAACCGGTAGGGTGGGCACGCTTTTGTGCCCACGCGGAGGTCGCAACAGCGTGGGCACAAAAGCGTGCCCACCCACCTTTTTGCAAGCGATGCGCGGAAGCGTACCCCCGTACCCCCGTACCCCCGTACCCATTTACCCACAAAAATTCTGGAACAACCAAATTTTCTTACATAAACGCGCACATGGAAAAGGATTCGCCATGTAATCTCGCGAAATATATTAAGATTATTCTTTTTAACCCAATCCCCTGGTTCCGGTTGCCGCGTGACCGGATGAGATTGGACTCCCGCGCCTTTATAACGAAACGGCCCATTGGAATTCATGTACTCATTACTACCAGCTTTGGTCGCATTGATATTCCTGGGTTTCGGCATTTTCGTTGCTTCTACACAAGGATTTACCCGTATCGGGAGCAGTTTTTTCGTTCTTTGTGTCACTTCGGCGGTCTGGCAAGGCACGTGGGCGGTCCTTTTCCAGGTCAAAGACCCTCACACGGCGATGCTTCTCGTCAAGCTCGGGTATTTGCTGATCTTGTTTCTGCCAACCAGCCTGTATCATTTCCTGACAGAAATTTCCCTCAGGGAAAATGAGCGGAGGTTTGTCTATGCCTCGTATGCCATCGCCGGCATGCTGGCGGTCGCTTTATTGGGTAGCGACTATTTTGTATCGGGCTATTATTCCTATTTTTTCGGACTGTATCCAAAAGCCGGGCCGCTGCATCCGCTGCACGTCCTGCAAACCGTTATCGTGGTCAGCCGCGGCTTATACATCACGTATCGCCAGCAAATGCAGGCGCGCGAAAACAGACGCATCAAATTGCAGCTCTGCATTGGGGCCGTACTCACTTATTTTTTTGCGGCAATCGACTACGCCTGCAATTATGGCGTCGAGTTTTATCCGCCTGGCGTCATTTTCATCGCCATTTCCCTCGGAATATTCACGATTGCGATCGTCCGCTACAACCTCTTCAATCCGCTGGCGATTGCAGCAACGGTGGTCCATGAAATGCGCACTCCGCTTCTGTCGATCCGCAATTCCGCAAAAGGCATGGAGCGGGATTTGCCGATGTTGATGCAAGGATATGAGCTTGCGGTAAATGCCGGCCTGTGCCCGCCGACCGTTCGGCCGGCGGCAATGAAGTACCTATCGGCCATCAGCGGCAATATTACGCTGGAGGTCGACCGCGCAAACAATGCGTTGGACATGATGATGGCCAGTTTGGAGATGGACAAAATAGAAACATCGACCTTCGTCTTTCATTCGGTTGCGGCCTGCGTCGGCGAATCCCTCAAGCGCTACGCGTTTGGACCGCGCGAACGTACGCGGGTATCGTCCGGCGAATTCACGGATTTCGAGTTTTTCGGGTCTGACACGCTTCTCACGATGGTTCTCCTCAATCTTTTGAAAAACGCATTCCACGCCATCAACGCCGCCGGCGCCGGCGAAATCAAGATCACCACCGTCTTGGCGCCGACATTCAACAGCCTCTGCGTTACCGACACCGGAACGGGTGTGCACAAGGACGCCCTGCCCCAACTGTTCGATCCATTTTTTACGACGAAGAAGAAAAGCGGTGGAAGCGGAATTGGCCTTGCATTCTGCCACCGCGTGATGACGAGCTTCGGCGGCCGCATTCGTTGCGACTCGGAGCATGGAAAGTTCACGACTTTTACGCTCGAATTTCCGGTGCTGCCCGCTATTAAGAGCAGCGCGCCTGAATTCTCGGCACTTCGCGAATCGGAAGGGACTGCGCCCCCTCCGAGCGGCGCACAGCCCTTTCCTTAACCTCGTCTAGCGAAGCCCGAGCAGTTGCTCCTCCGACGCTTGATATGCACGGATTTTGTCGAGGACGTCGTCGGGTAATCGGGCAATTTTTTTTTGCTTGTTGGCAAAAACGATTTGCTGATACCCGGTCGACACCAATGTCCCGTTGACGTAGAACCTGAACAGCAATGAAAACGAGCATTGCTTAATGGCGAAAGTATTGACCTCGCATTTTACGGTCTGAAACGCAAAGGTTTCATGCACGTAGTTCTGCTGAGCCTCCTTGGTGATGAATACACCCAGATCTTGCAGCATATCGGCGGCGACGCATTCAAAGAACCACCTCTCCCGGCAAATTCCTTGCCATTCGAAGTAACGGGCGAAATAGATATTTCCGGTGGCGTTGCTGTCTTTCAGATACACGTCAATGGAATGATGGTACGTTTTTGGCTTTTCCACCCATGGAAATCCGTCTGGAAAAATGGTTTTTGTGGGGCCAATCTGCGGTTGCAATTGCGCATTGACTTCGGCATCGGCTGGGCGTTGCAAAACTATTGTGTTCATGACGTAGTACTCCATATGGTTCGGCATAGTGTGGAAAAACAGACCTTTTTGCGCCCTGCAATAAATGGGGCAGCGCTTCCATTGTTATCGTGTTTTTCGATAACCCGCAACCAATGTTGTAAATCCTTGATGGGGGTGTTTGCCGGGCCTCAATTGGCGCCGGCGTGCAGCAGCCGCAGCGTCAATCGACGTCGGCTAGCGTCTGTAATTGCAAAACTGTCAATACAATTCGAGGTTTATCTCGGAGGCGCTGTCATCCGATGTTGATCCAGGTGGTTTTCAGCTCGACATATTTATCCATTGCATGCAACGACTTGTCCCTGCCGTTGCCTGATTGTTTGTAGCCGCCGAACGGCACCGTGATATCGTCTCCATCGTACTGATTCACATGTACGGTGCCAACCCGCAATGCGCGCGCGGCCTGGTGTGCCTTGCGCAGATCTGCCGTCCACACCCCCGCCTGCAATCCGTATGCGGTCGCATTGGCTTCTCGAATCGCTTCGTTAAGGTCGTTGAACGTGAAAACCTACAACACCGGTCCGAAAATTTCTTCCCTGGCAATCGTCATTGCATTGTTGACGTTGCCAAACAGGGTCGGCTCCACGTAATAGCCGCCGGTCTCGGTACGAACCTGGCGTCCGCCTGCCAGCAACTGCGCGCCTTCGGCCTTTCCCGATTCGATAAATCCCATCACAGACTTGAGTTGGATGTTATCGACAATTGCGCCCATCACCGTGGCGGGGTCCAGCGGATCGCCGGGCAAATAGCTCGGTAACATGGCCAGCGCTTTCTCGATGAAGATGTCTTTGATCGGCGCTTCGACGAACAGCCGCGAGGGCGCATTGCAGCTTTGGCCCTGATTGAAATAGATCGAGCCGATTGCCGCGCTGACAGCCGCGTCCAGATCCGGGCAGTCGGCACACACAATATTGGGCGATTTTCCGCCAAGTTCGGTCCACACGCGCTTCAGATTGGATTGCCCCGCATATTGCATGATTTGCTTGCCGATCCGGGTGGAGCCGGTGAAACCGATGCAATCGACGTCGTTATGCAATGCCAGCGCGCTGCCGGCTTCAGCGCCGAATCCGGGCAGCACGTTGAACACGCCCGGTGGAATGCCGGCCTGAAGCGCCAGTTCGGCCATGCGCAACGCGCTCAGCGGCGACTTCTCCGACGGTTTGAGTATCACGCTATTGCCCATTGCCAGGGCCGGCGCAATTTTCCAGGATGCCATGATCATCGGATAATTCCATGGCACGATAGCGGCGACCACGCCTACCGGTTCACGGGTAATCAATGCCAGCGTGGAACCGTCAGTCGGTGCGATTTCGTCGTATACCTTGTCGATCGCTTCGCCGTACCAACGGATGCAACGGGCAGTAGCAGGGAC
>PKWO01000187.1 GCA_003132085.1 Oxalobacteraceae bacterium
TGCACCGAAGAAATCGCGGTGTTCCAGGCGTTTTCGCGCATCATCCGCGAGGCCGGCAAGAAATTTGTCGTGATGGATACCGCCCCCACCGGACACACGCTGCTGCTGCTCGATGCCACCGGCGCCTATCACCGGGAGATCGCGCGTCAGATGGGTGACAAGGGCGTGCATTTCACCACGCCGATGATGCAGTTACAAGATGCCAGGCAAACCAAGGTGCTGATCGTCACCTTGGCTGAAACCACGCCGGTGCTGGAAGCTGCCAACCTGCAAGACGATTTGCGCCGCGCCGGCATCGAACCGTGGGCGTGGATCGTCAATAGCAGCCTGATGTTCGCAAAACCGATATCGCCGTTGTTGCGCCTGCGCGCGGCAAACGAGCTGCCGCAGATCGAACTGGTCGCCAACCGTTACGCACAGCGCTGGGCGGTGGTGCCGTTGCAGGCGCAAGAGCCGGTCGGCGTCGAACGTCTGCGCGGGCTGGCCCGGCATTGAATAAGCTGGGGGGTAGGCAACTGGCAACTGGCAACTGGCAACCGGCAATCGTATTTATTTTAAGAGAGAGTCATGTCTGCACAATGTGAAGTCACCGGCAAGCGCGCCGCTCGCGTTCCGCTCAGTTTTTTCGAACGTTATCTGACTGCCTGGGTTGCCCTATGCATCGCGGTCGGCATCGGGCTGGGGCAAGGGCTGCCCGGCGTATTCAAAGCGATCGGGGCAATGGAAATCGCCAAGGTCAACGTGCCGGTCGGGGTGCTGATCTGGGTAATGATCATTCCGATGCTGTTGAAAATCGACTTCGGCGCGTTGAGTCAGATAAGGGATCATGTCAAAGGAATCGGCGTCACCTTGTTCGTCAACTGGCTGGTCAAGCCGTTTTCGATGGCGCTGCTCGGCTGGTTCTTCATTCGCCACCTGTTTGCGCCGATGCTGCCGGCCGCGCAGATCGACAGCTATATCGCCGGCTTGATCCTGCTCGCCGCGGCGCCCTGCACGGCGATGGTGTTTGTATGGAGCCGCCTGACCGACGGCGACCCGTATTTCACCTTGTCGCAAGTGGCGATGAACGACCTGATCATGGTGTTCGCATTTGCGCCGCTGGTCGGTTTGCTGCTGGGCGTGTCCAGCATCACGGTTCCGTGGGACACGCTGATCACTTCGGTGATTCTGTATATTGTGACTCCAGTGGTCATCGCGCAGGGTTTGCGCCGGCTGCTGCTGGCCAACGGGCAGGCGGCGTTCGACACGGCGATGGCCAAGATCGGGCCTTGGTCGATTGCGGCATTGCTGCTGACGCTGGTATTGCTGTTCGCTTTTCAGGGAGATGCGATTATCAGGCAACCGCTGGTGATTGCGTTGCTCGCGGTGCCGATCCTGATTCAGGTTTTTTTCAATTCGGCACTGGCCTACTGGCTCAACCGCAAACTGGGCGAAAAGCATTCGGTAGCATGCCCGTCCGCGTTGATCGGCGCATCCAACTTCTTCGAGTTGGCGGTGGCCGCCGCGATCAGCCTGTTTGGCTTCGAATCGGGCGCCGCACTGGCAACCGTGGTCGGGGTGCTGATTGAAGTGCCGGTGATGCTGCTTGTCGTGAAGGTGGTCAATGCCACAAAGCCGTGGTACGAAGCGGGTATTGAAAGCGAGCGCTCAAGGAACGCGTAACCTTGACCCACGACCCACTATTGAGCGTGGATTTTGGAACAAGCCGGAATCGACTTTGTGTCAGTGAAAACAGGTTTGCAAGTTGTAAAATAGCGCTATAATGTATATACATAAACGTATATCAATGGATAGTGACATTATGGAACTGCAAATAGCGAAATGGGGCAATAGCCTTGCCTTACGCATTCCTGCCGACTATGTGCGCAGTATCGGCATTAAAGAAGGTGACCACGTACAAGCCAGCTTAACCATTGATGGCGGTATCAGCATTCGTGCCGCCAAGTGGAACCGCAAAGCGTTTGCAGGTGAACTGCAAAAATCCCGCGAAGCGATGCCAATGGGCGAATCTGTCATGGAGGAATTGCGACTCGGGGCACGTTATTGATGGTGTACGTCGATACCAGCGTTCTCGTCGCGCTATTTGTGAACGAGACGAAAAGCGTCGCTGTCTCCAAGTGGTATACCGCGTGCAGCGAAGAATTGACCTCTGCCGTCTGGTGCGTGACAGAATTTGCCAGCGCCTTGGGCATCAAGCAAAGAACGCGGCAGATAACCGGCAATCAAGGCGCTGCCGCATGGCAGGCTTTCGAGCGATTTTGCGCCAGCGACATGCAGCTATTGCCGGTAGACGCTGCAATGTTTCATCGCGCCGCTGTGCTGACTTTGGGCTCAACAACAGGGCTTCGTGCCGGTGACGCACTACACCTTGCCGTCGCACTGGAAGGCAACGCCAAAAGCATGGCAACGCTTGATGATGTTTTGGCCCGTAATGCAAAGCACATGAAAATAAAGCCGCTTGCATTTTAATTTGGCAGGGGAAGAAGGATTCGAACCTTCGCATGNNGGTGCCTTAACCAGCTTGGCGATTCCCCAACAGATTAAATGATACACGGCCAGCATAGAAAAAACCCGCAGCGCAAGCGCCGCGGGCCGAGTGCAATACGACTAAATTAGTTGCGCGAACCCGTTACGATCCGCAGCATTGCCATGAACATATTCAAAATATCGAGGTAAAGGCTGATGGTCGCCATGATGTAATTCGTTTGGCGGCCGGCGATGATGTTGCTCGTGTCGTACAGGATGTATCCGCCGAAAATCAGCACGCTGACATAAGCCAGCCCCAAACTAAGCGCAGGCGTTGGGAAAAACATGCCTACCAGACTCACCACGACCAAGCCGATCAGCGCAACCATCAAAAAGCCGCCCAGGAACGCGAAGTCTTTCTTGGTTACCTGCACGTAGGCAGACAGGCCCAAAAATGAAGCGCCGGTCGCTAACAGCGCGGTCCCAACGATTTCCGAGCCGTGCGGCAAGCTCAGATAGTGATTCATCGTCGGCCCAAGGCTAAAGCCCATCAACCCGGTGAAGCCGAACACCAGCAATACGCCGGTGCCGCTGTTGCTATAGGCACGGGTGGCGAACAAAAGGCCGATTGCGAGCACCATGATGCCCAGCATGCCCAAGCCGCTTACCGGGAAAAGCATGCCAAGGTAGGCCGTCGCCGCGCTCAAGATCAGCGTCAGCGACAAAAGTCGATAGGTATTTTGCAATACTGTTGTTCTAGTGGCTACTACACTGGAACCGATGGTCGTATCAATCATGATGTTTCCTTGTTACTCGAATAAATGATGGCGGGTAGTCAGGATATCTGCGCTACACGGCCTCAGTTTGGGTTGAAA
>PKWO01000029.1 GCA_003132085.1 Oxalobacteraceae bacterium
ACCACAGACTACAGTGAGGCGCAGCTGGAGCTGATTACCGGTGTGCATGAGGACGTCGACACCTGCTTCGATGAACTAACGGAGATTCATCAGTACGTCTGTCGCGCCATTGGCGACGAGATGCTTTGGGTGGGCAGCATGCCCTGCAAATTGCCAAGCGATGAGTCCATTCCCGTCGGCATCTACGGTTCGTCCAATGTCGGCCGCGCCAAGAGCGTGTACCGCATGGGTCTGGGTCACCGCTACGGCCGGCGCATGCAGATGATTTCCGGCATCCATTACAACTGGTCGATGCCGGGGGTGTCGACTGAGGCTTACTTCGGTTTGATGCGAAATTTTCGGCGCCATTCCTTTTTGCTCTTGTACCTGTTCGGCGCTTCGCCCGCTGTATGTTCGAGCTTCGTAGCCGGTCGCAAGCATGACCTGCAGTCGCTGAATCGCGATACCTTGTACATGCCCTACGGCACCTCACTGCGCATGGGGCGACTCGGCTACCAGAGCGACGCGCAGGCTTCGCTGGCGGTGAGCTACAACAGCCTGGAAACCTACGCGGCATTGCTGCAGGAAGCGCTCACCCGGCCCTATCCGGCCTACGCAAAGATAGGCATCTTCAATCCCGAGGGTGACTACAAGCAATTGGCCACCAGTCTGCTCCAGATCGAGAATGAGTTTTACAGCACCATTCGCCCGAAGCGGGTGATTGTTCCGGGCGAGCGGCCACTGCACGCGCTACGCCAACGCGGGGTGGAATACGTCGAAGTGCGCTGCATGGACCTCAATCCGTTTGTGCCAGTCGGCATCGATGCACAGACCATGCGTTTCATCGACGTATTGCTGCTGCACTGCCTGCTGACCGATAGCCCGCCGGACACGCCGCAGGAGATTGCGGCACTTGGGCAGAACCAGCATCTTGTAGCCGCGCGCGGGCGTGATCCGGATCTATGGCTGGATCGCGGCGGCAACGAAGTGGCGCTGGCGGAGTGGGGTACTCAGGTACTGGATGAGTGCGCAGCGATCGCGGCGGCGCTGGATGCAGTGCACGGCGGCACCGGCCATCGCGATACCATCGAGTTTGCATTTACGGCATTGCGCGACTCCGCTGAGGTGCCCTCCGCGCGCGTCTTGGCAACGATGGCAAGTGATTTTGACAACTCACATGTTCGCTTTACCCGGGCGCAGTCCGAACAGGCCAAGACTGCGCTGATCAAGCTGCCCCTTTCCGCAGACAGAGTGTCCTACTTCACGGGTCTGGCGCAACAATCGGCCGAAGAGCAGAAAAGGATCGAAGCAGCGGATACGGTGCCCTTCGAGAACTACCGCAAGAACTATCTCTCGGCGTCCTCACTGGGCGGTTGAGTATGCGGGTATCATATATGAGGCATTTCACGGACACTGCAATGATCTTTCACCTGATAGTTCGAGACACGGACTGCCTGCTGCCGCCATCGGTGCAGGAGTGGTTGTCCGGCGCACACTTGGCGCGCTACGTCGTTGATGTGGTCGAAGGACTTGATCTCTCGGCACTGGCACGGGCGTTCGACGGACAAGAGAAGTCGACGCCCCCCGCCGGCAAACAAGGAGGCTAACAATGGGCACGATTACGACGAAAGACGGTACGCAGATCTATTACAAGGACTGGGGCAACGGACAACCCATAGTGTTTAGTCACGGTTGGCCGCTTAGTGCCGACGCGTGGGACGCCCAGATGCTGTTTCTGGCGCAAAAGGGCTATCGCGTGATTGCCCACGACCGCCGCGGTCACGGACGCTCGGAACAGACTTGGGACGGCAATACGATGAACCAATATGCGGATGATCTTGCCGATCTTGTCAACGCGCTAAACCTGCGCGAGATGGTGATGGTCGGTCACTCCACGGGCGGCGGCGAAGTCGCTCGCTACATCGCACGGCACGGCACGTCCCGCGTCGCTAAGGCAGTGCTTGTCAGCGCGGTTCCGCCGCTGATGCTCAAAACTGCAGCCAATCCCAAGGGCACGCCACTGGCTGTGTTTGACGACATTCGCAAACAAGTGTTTGCCAACCGCGCGCAGTTTTTCCAGGACTTTACGCTGCCCTTTTATGGCTATAACCGGCAAGGTGCGAAGGTATCCGAGGGCGTGCGCGAATCCTTCTGGCTGCAAGGAATGTTGGCGGGGATGACTGGCGTATATGATTGCATCAAGCAATTCTCCGAAACCGACTTCACCGAGGATTTGAAAAAGATGACTATACCTACGTTGGTCGTGCACGGGGACGATGACCAAATAGTGCCAATTCAAGCCGCCGCGCTGCGTACTGTCGAAATCGCGCCACAGGCGACATTGAAGATTTATCAGGGCGCACCGCACGGTCTTCCTATCATCTGCCAAGATCAGTTGAACGCCGACTTGCTCGCCTTTATTACGGGCTGAGTAACCTATGGCCGCGGTTTCCTGCTCCTTTGCCGCAGAACCGGCTCGATGTGGCCGGTATTCGCCATCCACATCATTTCCGATGCGGTGCTGGTGTTGGGCGCGATGTATTCTATATGGCCAGCCCTTTGGACCTTGTGAGGCGATCAGAAGATGGGGCTGTTACGGAGCATGTCCATGTCGGTGACGTAGGGCCAAAGATGGAGCATCACCTTCGCTCTAAATGCAATTGATCAAACTATTTATTCCAAATCCACCTATCTACTTGAGATTGAAGAGGTATCACTTATCCAATAGGTTGATGATGTCTCCTTCTATTTCAACGGGCTTTGTTGTTGGCGAATACCGCTTAAAAGGCACACCTTCTTTGGAAACCAAGAATTTTGTAAAATTCCACTTTATGTTGCTTCCGAGAATACCTCCGGGTAACTCTTTTTTCAGATAAACAAAGAGAGGATGGGTATCGTTACCGTTAACGTTTATTTTCTCGGAAATGAGGAATGTTACGCCAAAATTTATCAGGCACGCTTTGACCATGGTCTCATTTGTCTCTGGCTCCTGTTTAAACTGGTCAGAGGGAAAGCCAATCACCACAAGTCCCTTGTCTTTGTAAGTCTGGTGAAGTTCCTCGAGTTCTTTAAACTGACCCTCCAGACCGCATTTGGTCGCTGTGTTAACAATGAGAACAACCTTTCCACGAAATTCGGACATACTAACAGTTGATCCGAACGAATCACGAAACGTGATGTCATAAAATGCCATATTTTTAAAAACACTTATCCGCGCTTATCGTGACACTCTCTAAATAATAGGGGTCGTTCTCGTCGCGCGGTACGAGAGTTATCTCATCATCCCAGGCGTCTTTTATCACGTAGGATTTGGCGACCGCATCGCAAAAATAGGTATGTCCATTTAGCGCCCCCCGGAGCGTATTATACTTAGCGACGACGTAACTCGTATTTTTATCAATAAGCGCGGTTTCGGGCGCGCCGTTAACCTCTATTGTCGATA